>JBPCXM010000027.1:0-8546 GCA_051008535.1 Pseudomonadales bacterium
CCTGTCAATTGAAACAAGGTATAGAGGAATAAACAATGCAACAGCTGAATCCATCTGAAATCAGCGACATCATCAAGCAGCGCATTGATCAACTTGAGATTTCTACCGAAGCGCAGAACGAGGGCACAATCGTCAGCGTATTGGACGGCATTATCCGCATTCATGGTCTCGCTGACGTGCAATACGGGGAAATGATCGAGTTCGAAGGTGGCGTTTACGGTTTGGCGCTTAACCTCGAGCGCGACTCGGTCGGTGCCGTGGTCATGGGTGAATCCCTGGGCCTGCTCGAAGGTCAGCCTTGCCGTTGTACCGGCCGTATTCTTGAAGTGCCGATTGGTCCCGAGCTGGAAGGCCGCGTAGTGGATGCCCTGGGCAACCCAATCGATGGCAAAGGTCCGATCAATGCCAAGCTAAGTGCGCCGGTTGAAAAAGTTGCGCCTGGTGTGATTCAGCGGCAGTCGGTTGACCAGCCGGTGCAAATCGGTTTGAAGTCGATCGATTCCATGGTCCCCATCGGTCGTGGTCAGCGTGAGTTGATAATTGGTGACCGCCAGATTGGTAAAACCGCGATTGCCATCGATGCGATCATCAACCAAAAAGGCACCGGCATTAAATGTATCTATGTCGCCGTTGGCCAGAAACAGTCCTCGATCGCCCAAGTCGCGCGCAAGCTGGAAGAACACGGCGCCATGGAGCACACCATTATTGTCGCGGCCGCGGCTGCCGACCCGGCATCCATGCAATACATTGCGCCGTTTGCCGGTTGTTCGATAGGCGAATACTATCGCGACCGCGGCGAAGACGCGCTGATCATCTACGACGACTTAACCAAACAAGCCTGGGCTTACCGGCAAATCTCTCTCTTGCTGCGCCGCCCACCGGGCCGCGAGGCGTATCCGGGCGACGTGTTTTATTTGCACTCGCGCTTGCTGGAGCGTGCCTCGCGGGTTAACGCCGAGCATATTGAAAAAATCACCAACGGCGAAGTGAAGGGCCAAACCGGTTCGCTAACGGCGCTACCGATGATAGAAACCCAGGCCGGTGACGTATCGGCGTTCGTACCGACCAACGTGATTTCAATTACCGACGGTCAAATCTTCCTCGAATCCGACTTGTTCAACGCCGGCACACGACCGGCGATTAACGCTGGCTTGTCGGTATCGCGGGTAGGTGGCGCGGCACAAACCAAGGTGATTAAAAAGCTGTCGGGTGGTATTCGTACCGCCTTGGCGCAGTACCGAGAATTGGCGGCGTTTTCGCAGTTTGCCTCAGATTTGGATGAATCCACCAAGGCCCAATTGGACCACGGTGAACGCATCACAGAATTGATGAAGCAGAAGCAGTATTCGCCGCTGTCGATCGCTGAAATGGGCTTGATGTTGTACGCCGGTACCGAAGGTCATTTGAAAGATATTGCAGTAGTCAAAATCGGCGACTTCGAAGCCGCATTGTTATCGTATATGAACAGCGAGCACGCCGAATTGATGAGCAAGATCAATGAAACCGGTGACTGGGATGACGATATAGAAAACAGTTTCAAGACGGCCATCGAAAAATTCAAAGCGTCGCAAACCTGGTAAGCCCGGTCGTACGATAATCAGGACAGAAAGCAGCAGGAATGACAGCAGGATAGAAAGAGCATGGCAGGCGGAAAAGAGATACGCAGCAAAATAAGCAGCATTTCCAGCACGCAGAAGATTACCAGTGCAATGGAGATGGTGGCCGCGAGCAAGATGCGCAAGGCACAAGACCGTATGAATTTCGGTCGCCCTTACGCACACCGTATTCGCCAGGCGGTGGGCCACATCGCTACCTCAAATACCGAGTACCAGCACGCGTTTATGGCCGAGCGTGAAGTCAAACGGGTGGGTTTTATTATTGTCTCCACCGACCGTGGCCTGTGTGGTGGCCTGAACATCAACTTGTTTAAAACCACCGTACGCGCCATGAAGGAATGGGCCGATCAAGATATTGAAATCGACCTGTGTTTAATCGGCGGCAAGGCGGCCGGTTTCTTCAATAGCTTCGGCGGCAACGTCACCGCGGCGGTACGTGATCTGGGCGACGCGCCAAAAATCACCGAATTGATTGGCGCTGTGAAAGTCATGCTGGATGCTTTCAATGATGGCAAGCTCGACAAAGTTTTTATCGTCAGCAATAAATTTGTCAACACCATGACTCAACTGCCAACCGTTGAGCAACTGTTGCCGTTGCCCCCTGGCGAAGATTACGAGAAATTGAAGAAACAACATTGGGATTATATCTACGAGCCCGATGATGCGCGCGTGCTGTTGGAAGGATTGCTGGCGCGCTTTATCGAGTCGCAGGTTTATCAGGCCGTAGTCGAAAATCTTGCCTGCGAACAGGCGGCACGAATGTTGGCCATGAAAAATGCCACCGACAATGCCGGCGACTTGATCGACGAGTTGCAGCTGGTATACAACAAGGCGCGGCAGTCGGCTATTACCCAAGAATTGTCAGAAATCGTCAGCGGCGCTGCTGCTGTTTAAGCTTTTTATATTTTTATTGAAATTTAGAGGATCCGGGAATGAGTAGCGGGCGAATAGTACAGATTATTGGTGCGGTCATCGACGTGGAGTTTCCACGTGAAACCGTACCCAAGGTTTATGACGCGCTGAATGTAGACGGCAGAGAACTGGTGCTGGAAGTACAGCAGCAACTGGGTGACGGCATCGTGCGTACCATCGCCATGGGATCTACCGAGGGCGTGCAACGTGGCTTGGCGGTAGACAACACCGGCGCGCCGGTTGCCGTTCCAGTCGGCAAGGAAACCCTTGGCCGCATTATGGATGTATTAGGCAATCCCATCGATGAGAAAGGCCCGATAGGCGAACAAAAACGCATGCCTATTCACCGCGAACCACCCTCCTACGCGGACCAATCCTCCTCGGTGGAGTTGTTAGAGACAGGTATTAAAGTCATCGACTTGATCATGCCCATTTCCAAGGGTGGTAAGGTTGGTCTGTTCGGTGGCGCCGGCGTGGGCAAGACCGTCACGCTGATGGAACTGATTCGTAACATCGCGCACGAGCATAGCGGGTTCTCGGTGTTTGCCGGCGTGGGGGAACGCACCCGGGAAGGAAACGACTTCTATCATGAGATGAAAGAATCGAACGTACTCGACAAAGTAGCCCTGGTATACGGTCAAATGAACGAACCACCGGGCAACCGCTTGCGGGTGGCGTTAACTGGTCTGACTATGGCGGAGAACTTCCGCGATGATGGCAGCGACGTATTGATGTTCGTTGACAATATTTATCGTTATACGCTGGCGGGCACCGAGGTTTCGGCGCTGTTGGGTCGCATGCCCTCCGCGGTAGGTTACCAGCCGACGCTGGCTGCAGAAATGGGTGCCTTGCAGGAACGCATTACCTCGACCAAAATTGGTTCGATCACCTCGTTCCAGGCGGTATATGTACCGGCGGATGACTTGACTGACCCTTCTCCTGCCACCACCTTTGCCCACTTGGACGCTACCTTGGTATTGTCGCGGCAAATTGCCGAGCTGGGTATCTATCCGGCGGTTGATCCCCTGGATTCAACCTCACGTCTGCTTGACCCGCTGGTAATTGGCCAGGAGCACTATGACGTGGCGCGTGGCGTGCAGTCGGTACTGCAGCGCTACAAAGAACTGAAGGACATCATCGCCATTCTTGGAATGGATGAGCTGTCAGAAGAAGACAAGCAAATCGTTGACCGCGCGCGTAAAATTCAACGCTTTCTGTCGCAACCATTCTTCGTCGCGGAAATCTTTACCGGTTCACCGGGTAAATACGTATCACTTAAAGACACTATCGTGGCGTTTAAAGGCATTCTTGCTGGTGAGTACGACCACCTGCCGGAGCAAGCCTTCTACATGGTGGGTGGAATTGACGAAGCTGTTGAAAAAGCGAAAAGCCTTTAACAGCCGGTTAGAGATTTAGAGAGGCATTTATGGCAATGACCGTACATTGCGACATCGTCAGCGCCGAGGAGGAAATCTTCTCCGGCCGCATTGAAAACTTGTCGGCAACCGGCGGTGCGGGCGAGTTGGGTATCTACCCGGGCCACACACCACTGCTAACTGCACTAAAACCAGGACCGATTCGCTTGCAAACACAAGAGGGCGAAGAGCAAATTTATTATGTCTCGGGTGGGTATCTCGAAGTACAACCAGGCATGGTGACAGTTCTTGCCGATACCGCCAAACGAGCCGATGATGTTGACGAGGCCGCAGCATTGGAAGCGCAGCAAAAAGCCGAGAAGGAATTGGCGCAAAAAGGTGCCGATTTCGATTATTCGCGCGCCGCTACAAGACTAGCCGAGGCGGCCGCGCAATTGCGCACAGTACGAGAATTGCGCAAAAAAACCCGCTAAACCTGTATGAAATACAGGCAATTCTGTTGCCTTGTGCAAGTAACTGCACGAATAGTGTAAAGTATTGATTAAAAGGAAAAGGGTAGCTGGTGCTACCCTTTTTTTATGCTAGATTTTAACTAGTAGGCTGCTAAAAAACCATACATCCGCCTGGAGTCCAATCTTGAAAGTTGACGTTATCGTGCTTGCCGCCGGGCAAGGCACCCGTATGCGGTCCAATATGCCCAAAGTGCTGCACCCACTCGCTGGTCAATCCATGCTTCAGCACGTGATTAATGCCGCGCGTAAGTTACCCGCTGCACAACTGCATATTGTTATAGGCCATGGCGCCGACCAGGTACGCGAGCGCGTGCAAGGTGACGACATTCAATGGGTCGAGCAGCTCGAGCAACTGGGCACCGGCCATGCCGTGCAACAGGCCCTCCCTGGTTTGCGCGACGATAGTATTTCACTGGTGTTGTACGGCGATATTCCTCTAATACGCGCCGAGACCTTGCAATCTCTGTTGGCCGCGGTCGAAGACAACAGTATGGGCTTGCTGACAGCGCACTTTAACGATCCCAGTGGTTATGGCCGGATCGTGCGCGATGGCAACGGCAAGGTTAGCGCGATCGTCGAGCAAAAAGATGCCAACGCCGAGCAATTGTTAATAAACGAAGTGAACACCGGCTTTATGGCCGTACCCACCCGCTATATGCAACAGTGGCTGCCGGAACTATCTAACGCTAATGCTCAGGCTGAATATTATCTTACCGACATTATCGGCATGGCGGCGCAACAAAGCGTAGCCATTGCTACCTGTGGCCCAGATTTCGAACAGGAAGTGCTGGGCGTGAACAGCCGCCAGCAACTCATCGCGTTGGAGCGTTGGCATCAAAATCAGTGTGCCCAATCGTTCCTAGCGGAGGGGGTCGCGATCATGGATCCCGCACGGTTTGATTTGCGCGGTGAATTGACCGCTGGTATCGATGTGACCATCGATGTGAATGTCGTATTGGAAGGGCAGGTTACGCTGGGCGACAAGGTAACAATCGGCCCAAACTGTGTGATCCAAAATGCGATGATTGGCGACAACGTTGAGATCAAGGCTAATACAGTAATCGAAGATGCAATCATTGGCGATGACTGTGTCGTCGGCCCCTTTGCTCGCCTGCGGCCAGGCACAAAGTTGTTAGCGCAAGCGAAGGTGGGTAACTTTGTTGAAACAAAAAACACCGTGTTAGGCCAGGGTAGCAAGATTAATCATTTGTCCTACGTGGGCGACGCGCAAGTAGGCAGCGGTTGCAATATAGGCGCAGGGACCATTACCTGCAACTACGACGGCGCCAACAAGTTTAAGACTGAATTGGGTGACGATGTTTTTATCGGCTCTAACAGTACTCTTGTGGCGCCGCTAACAGTAGCGAATGAAGGGTTTGTCGGCGCGGGTTCAACTGTAACGAGGAAAGTTGAAAACAAACAGCTTGCCGTTGCGCGCGCGCGTCAGAAGAACATCGATGGTTGGCAACGACCACGTAAGAATAAATAGCTTGGCTGAAGTTTTGGCGAGACCAACTGGGAAATTATTATGTGTGGCATTGTAGGTGCAGCAACGCGACGTGAAGTCGCCGATATTTTGATTGAAGGCTTGAAACGTCTTGAATACCGCGGTTACGACTCTGCCGGCCTTGCCGTCGTAAACGCCAACGACTCTATTTCCTGTGTCAAACGGCTCGGCAAGGTTGCGGTACTCGCCGACAGCGTGCACGAAGGAGATCTGCACGGGGCCACAGGTATCGCTCATACGCGCTGGGCCACCCATGGTAAGCCCAGCGAAGAGAACGCGCACCCACATGTATCGCACGACGAAATCGCGTTGGTGCATAACGGCATTATCGAGAACCACGAGGCTTTGCGCGCCGAGCTTGAAGAGAAAGGTTATACCTTCGACTCGCAAACAGACACTGAAGTCATCGTGCATTTAGTTCACCTGCATATGCAAGAAGGAATGGGTTTGCACGAGGCCGTGCTAGCCACAGTGCCGAAACTGGAAGGTGCTTTCGGACTGGCAGTGCTCTGTAAAAACGAACCGCATCGCATTTTCGCTGCGCGCAGTGGCAGCCCGCTAGTCATTGGTTTAGGGATAGGCGAGAATTTTTTAGCGTCTGATCAGTTGGCGCTGCGCCAAGTGACCGACCGTTTCATTTATCTTGAAGAAGGTGACTTTGCCGAGATCACGCCCGACAGTGTCAGCATACTGGATTCAAGCGGTGCCCCTGTGGAGCGCAGCAGTATACAAATAACTGAAAAGGCTGAAGCGGCGGAAAAAGGTGTTTACCGTCATTACATGCTGAAAGAGATCTTCGAACAGGAAAAAGTCATTCAATCGACGCTGACCGGGCGAATTAGCGACACTAGCGTTTTGGAGGCCTCATTCGGCGCCGGCGCTAGCGAGATATTCGATCGTATCCGGCATGTGCAAATAATAGCTTGCGGCACCAGCTACCACGCGGGCATGGTGGCGCGCTACTGGATGGAAGCGCTAGCTGGATACCGCTGTACGATAGAAGTTGCCAGCGAATATCGCTACCGCAAATCGGTCACCCGGCCGGGTACCTTGTTCGTGACCATTTCACAGTCCGGCGAAACCGCCGACACCCTGGCAGCATTGCGCAATGCCAAAGAGGCAGGCTTTGAAGCAAGCCTTGCGATAGTCAATGCGCCAGAAAGCTCACTCGTTAGAGAATCAGACCTGGTATTGATGACTCAAGCAGGGCCCGAGATCGGCGTGGCGTCAACCAAGGCGTTCACTACCCAGCTCACCGCATTGCTATTGTTGACTATCGTACTGGGCCGTCGTCAGGGCTTGAGCAATGAGCGCGAAGCCGAGCTGGTAAAAGACTTGCACAACTTGCCTGCGCTCGTCGGGCAGACTCTAGAGCTGGACCGCAATATCAGAAAAATTTCTGAACATTTTGCCGAAAAACATCACGCATTATTTTTGGGTCGAGGCGTGCAATACCCCGTTGCAATGGAAGGCGCATTAAAACTAAAAGAAATTTCCTATATACACGCCGAAGCCTATCCTGCCGGTGAGCTCAAACACGGCCCTCTCGCGCTGGTAGACAGCGACATGCCGGTCATCGCGGTCGCGCCGAACGATGAGTTGCTGGAAAAACTCAAATCCAATCTCGAAGAGGTTCACGCGCGCGGCGGCCAGCTGTTTGTGTTTGCCGATGTTGAAGCCGGCTTCTCTCGTGAGAATGATGAAATTCTTATCGATGTACCGACAGTAAGCGACGTGCTTGCGCCAATCATCTACACCATACCGTTGCAGCTACTGTCCTATCACGTCGCCGTATTGAAAGGAACCGATGTAGACCAGCCGCGTAATTTGGCGAAGTCGGTAACAGTTGAATAAAGACTCGTGCGTTGAGTTATGAAACGAGACATTAAACTCGATGCAAATGCTCGTTTTCTGTTCGAAGTAGTGGTCGCAGGAAATTAACGCCGTCACTTTTACGCATGGCAGCCATTGCTTTTAGTAAGGTAGCAAGTCACGCAAATCTTATCGAAACTCTGTCACTTTTTCCGTGAACGGTTCAACAAACCAACCAACGGCGATCGTTGAGCAACACAAAAATTCATGGACCGCGATCGGCAGCCGACGGCCATGGTCAGATGTCGACCCATTAAGTGATATAGGGAAAGCTGACGGTCAGCAGCATCAGAAAGCGCGGCTTTTAGCTCACAGTCGCTTGTTTGCCTTGTCTAACGGCCAAAAGCAACCTTAATCACTCCATACGTCTATTCGAGGCAGACCAAGTTTGTCCCTGGCTTTGTCAACGATGAGCCAACAGTGTCTCTTATGCAATCAGGTCAATGTGTCCAGAATGTTCTGGCGACTTACACTCGACTCGCGAATTCAACAACGTTACTCTTACTCATGGTGGCGTATCTCCTCGGTTAATTTGCTGCTTGTGTTGCACCTGCAAATTAACCGGATACGCCTCTTTTAGTCAACCCGACCAAACAGCAGATTCAACTATAACTCGATGTAATCCGGTGCAATACAAAAATGGCCATGAAACCGAAATAGGGCGACCGCCAAGATGATGAAACAAATGAGCGGAATCGACGCGATGTTTATTGGCATGGAATCCCCGCGGGCCTACATGCACACCTTCAAG
>JBPCXM010000028.1:0-52228 GCA_051008535.1 Pseudomonadales bacterium
TCTTTACGTTTTTGGGCAGCGATCTGCCAAGGCTTGAGTTTTTGATTCTCGGCGATAGTGTCAGCTGTACCTGTGCCCATGAATGTGCCAACAGAAAAGATCAATACATATTTATAGAGTTGTTTCATTGAAGTTCTACCTGTGTCCCATTGAGTAAGCAAAAATCGATGATCAAATATTAGTGTGTCCAGGTGGCGTGTCTCAACGTAATTACTACCACTGTCGCAAAAATTACTTGAACCGTGCGGTGGGTCACTCATAAAGAGGGAATTAATGGAACTTTAAGGTGGTAATATCACACGGTTTCACGCATTTCGACGAACTGCCACCTCGCTGAGGGTGTCTAGCTGGGCTTTTACGGCACTGTTCGGTAGCTCAATCAGGGCTTTGCGCGCCAGCTTTGCATAGTCCTCGGCGCGTCGTACAGTAAAGTCCAATGCGCCAGAGCCTTCAACGGCGACAACGATTGCAGGTAGCTGTTCGCTGGACTTCTCAATGATCGCCTGTTGCACCAATTCCCGTGCGGCTGTATCTGCGCAGCGCATAGTTTCGATCAGCGGCAGTGTGGGCTTGCCTTCAGCCAAGTCATCACCAACATTCTTGCCCAGGCTTGCAGCGTCACCACGATAGTCCAGAACGTCGTCCATTAGCTGAAACGCCATGCCCATATTTAAGCCATAGCGGCGCAACGCCTGTTCGTGAGCGTGGTCGGCGCCCGCAAGTACCGCGCCAGTCTGCGCTGCTGCGGCGAACAATGTGGCGGTTTTATATTCAATTACGCTTAGATACTCTGCTTCACTGGTCGCTGGGTCGCCTGCTTTGGTTAATTGCAACACTTCGCCTTCTGCAATCAGGTTGGTGGCATTCGACAGAATGTCCATGATTTTGATATCACCCAGTGATACCAACATTTGAAACGCCCGCGAGTACAAAAAATCGCCAACCAGAATGCTGGACGCGTTGCCCCAGTTAGCATTAGCTGTGGGCCTTCCCCGACGCAGTTCCGATACATCAATTACATCATCGTGCAGTAGCGTTGCGGTATGCAGGAACTCAATAACGGCGGCCAGTTCATACAAAGACTGGTCGCGATAATTGCAGCTAAAGCCGCTAAGTAGAACCAATATAGGTCTAAGGCGCTTGCCACCGGCGGCAACCAGGTATTCACCTATTTCCTCCACCAACGGTACTTGCGAACGCATGCGCTGCATAATCAGCTCATTGACGGTGCTAAGCTCGGGCTTTAGTTCATCCAGGAATTGGCGCATGCTTTATGACAAGGTGGGTGGGTGAGAAGCAGCGCATGCTATGGAGCGCTCAGGTTTCTGTCAAGGCTTACAAACTGACGCGTAGCAGCATGGCTTGGGCCATGTTTTATCATGCTATAACTTGCGTGCGATTGTGTTATTGCGTAGAATTTGCGCCCCTTCGCGATGGCCCGACGACGTCCATTGCAGAGACTAATATGTAGCTATGGGCGGGTAACAGAGAATGTACGCAGTAATCGAAAGCGGCGGCAAGCAGCATCGCGTTGTGCAGGGCGAAACGCTTAAATTGGAAAAACTGGAAACAGCGACCGGCGACACCATAAATTTTGAGAAAGTATTGCTGGTAGGTGCTGGCGAATCGGTGCGGGTCGGTGCTCCTTACGTAGAGGGCGGCTCTGTCACCGCTGAAGTGCTGAGCCATGGCAGGCACAAAAAGGTGCAAATCATTAAATTTCATCGCCGTAAGCACCACCGCAAGCAGGCCGGGCATAGACAGTGGTATACGGAAGTTAAAATTACCGATATTAAGTCAGCTTGATTTTGGTGAACACCGTTAACGAGTAGAGGAGCACGACATGGCGCACAAGAAAGCAGGCGGTAGTACCCGCAACGGTCGCGACTCGAACGCCAAACGACTTGGCGTAAAAAGCTTTGGCGGCCAGATTGTCAGTGCCGGCAGCATCATTGTCAGGCAGCGTGGCACGCAGTTTCATCCCGGCAAGAATGTCGGCTGCGGCAAAGACTATACGCTGTTCGCCACAGCACCGGGGCAGGTTGAATTCGTTGTGAAGGGCACAAAAAACCGTCGTTTCGTGAATATCATTCCCGCCTGATTGCAACCGTTGTAGTGCCGAAGCCTCGTCAATCGACGGGGCTTTTTTGCGTTAAGGTCAGAATATTTTGAAATTTATCGACGAAGCCAATATCCAGGTCAGCGCCGGTCGCGGCGGTGACGGCTGCCTGAGTTTTCGGCGCGAGCGCTTTATCGCCAAGGGTGGGCCGGATGGCGGCGATGGTGGTGACGGCGGCAGTGTATATCTGCTAGCCGACGAGGCCATGACGACGCTGGTTGACTATCGTTACAAGCGGCAACACAAAGCCGCAAGCGGCAAATCGGGCGCTGGCAATAATTGTACCGGCGCCAAGGGTGATGAACTGGTACTCACCGTGCCGATTGGCACGACGGTATTCGACGCGGAGACCGGCGAACTGCTTGGCGATCTGACTACCGACGCGCAACGCCTGCTAGTCGCCCAGGGCGGTTGGCACGGGCTAGGCAACACGCGCTTTAAATCCAGCACCAACCGTGCGCCGCGGCAAACCAGTAAGGGTCAGGATGGCCAGTCCCGACAATTGCAACTGGAGCTTAAAGTACTGGCCGATGTCGGTTTGCTGGGTTTGCCCAACGCCGGTAAGTCAAGCTTGATTCGAGCCGTGTCAGCGGCCAAGCCCAAGGTAGCCGACTACCCTTTTACCACGTTGGTGCCGCAACTGGGCGTTGTTGCGGTACACGAAACGCGCAGCTTTGTAATGGCCGATATTCCGGGCATCATCGAAGGTGCCGCCGACGGCGCAGGTCTGGGCATTCGCTTTTTAAAGCATTTAGCGCGTACCCAATTGTTGTTGCATATTATCGATCCCATACCGGTGGATGGCAGCGATGCCATAGCCAATGCGCGTCTGATCTGTGAGGAGTTGCAACGCTTTAGTCCAAGCCTGGCGCAGCGCGAGCGATGGCTGCTGATCAACAAAACCGATCTGCTCAGCGAGGAGGCGTTGCAAACATTTGCGGTCGAGCTGGTGGCCGAGTTGCAGTGGCAAGATCGCCCGTTATTTTTCGCATCTGCATTGCAAGCCACTGGCACACAAGCCCTATGTGAGCATATTATGACCTACCTCGAGCAGCAACGAGTTCTGCTTGAAGATGACGAAGATTTGCGTCGCAAACAGCAGCTTATGTATGACAATGTACAAAGCGAGGGCAGGGACCGGATTCAGCAGCTCGCCGCTGAGCGTCGTCAGCGCCGCAACAATTCTGATGACGACAACGATAATGAATACGACAACGATGTTGCCGTGCATTACTCCGCGTAAGTCGCCTTATCGCATGAGGCGCATGAGGCAGTGAGCAAAAACGAGCGCTGGGTCATAAAAATTGGTAGCGCCCTGATGACCGACAACGGCCAGGGTTTGGCGCTGCCGGCAATTGCCGCATGGGTCGCGCAGATGGCCGAGCTGCGTGCGCAGAATATCGAGCTGGTGATAGTCTCGTCCGGCGCGGTAGCAGCGGGTCTTAGTCGCCTTGGCTGGTCCGGCCGGCCGCGGGAAGTTCACAAACTGCAAGCGGCCGCTGCCGTCGGTCAAATGGGTTTGGTGCAAACCTGGGAATCGCATTTTCAGACATTTGATCTACATACCGCACAGGTATTGCTGGTCAACGATGATGTGGCCAACCGCGAACGCTATTTAAATGCCCGCAAAACGTTGAATGCCTTGTTGGCCTATGGGGTGATACCCATTGTCAATGAAAACGATACGGTAGCGACCGAAGAAATCTGTTTCGGCGACAACGACAATCTGGCTGCCTTGGTGGCGAATCTGACTTATGCCGACCGCTTATTGATCTTGACCGACCAGCAAGGCTTATTCGACCAAGATCCACGAATCAACCCGCAGGCCAAGCTTGTTCGTCAAGGGAAAGCCGGCGATGGCAGTCTGCAGAATATGGCGGGCACCAGCCCTGGCCAGCTCGGGCGTGGCGGCATGATCACCAAACTGCGCGCGGCGCAGCAGGCGGCGCAGTCGGGCACTGACACTTATATTGTCCATGGTAGCGAAGCACAGGTGCTCACCAGGCTTGCCACTGGCGAACCAATCGGTACCCGGTTAACCGCAGCACGCAAACCGGCAGCGGCGCGCAAGCAATGGATTGCTGCGCAGTTGCAAACCAAAGGCACATTGCAACTCGACGCCGGTGCCAGCCAAGTGATTCGAAGTGCCGGCCGCAGCCTATTGCCGGTAGGGGTAGTCGGCGTGCAAGGAAATTTTCAACGCGGTGATGTTGTCAGCTGCGTGAGTCTAGAAGGCGAAGAGCTGGCACGCGGCTTGACCAACTATGCGGCCGACGACGCGCGGAAAATCATGGGTCTTGCGAGTGACATGATAGTTGCGGTGCTGGAAACTCCGGGCGATGCAGAGCTGATCCATAGAGATAATTTGGTCTTAATATAAGCCTTAGGCCCGCGTCAAAATTAATTCACATTTTGGCCGCCGATCCATCCCGCCTACCTACGTTCCCTAGAGGGCCTACTGTTGGTGCGAAAATTCGAAATATTCAAATATTCCAGCGTTTCCGCGTCTTGCCAGACGGGCGCCTCGACACTCAAATTTGCGAATTAATTTTGACGCGGTCCCTTAAAACACGAAACCGGCCTCAGCCGGTTTCTTTATCTGTTCTTTGGCTCAGCTTGTTATCCCATCGCCTTGATAGCGGCATTCAGGCGACTCTTGTGTCGCGCCGCTTTATTTTTCTGAATGACACCTTTGTCAGCCATACGATCGATAAAAGGCACGGCGGTTGCGTACGCTGCCTTGGCAGCCGTCTGATCACCTGCGGCAATGGCGGCGATAACGTTTTTAATGCAGGTTCTAACCATCGAACGCTGACCTATTTTTAACGAACGACGAGCGACCGTTTGGCGGGCGCGTTTCCTTGCTTGCGGCGAATTGGCCAAAATGATTATCCTCGGTGTGTTTGTGTTGCTTCGGTATTGCAGGACGCGGGATTATTCCGATTCGCCGCTAATTTGTCAACCACACTATAAAAAGCGACCTGCTGCTACACAAGACCATACCACGACGAAAATCATCAAACTCACAAACACTGCTGCCGAGCCCATGTCCTTGGCCTGACCCGAGAGCTCGTGGCGTTCGGTGCCAATGCGGTCGACGGTTGATTCCAGCGCCGAATTTAATAGTTCAACTATCAACACAAGCATCGCGCACATGATCAACAGGCCGCGCTCAAGCCCGGTTTGACCTAGCCAAAGGGCCGCCGGTAAGCAAATCAGGGCGAGGCAAACTTCCAGACGGAAGGCAAATTCATTGTTCCAGGCGGCGCGCAAGCCGCGCATCGAAAAATTGCTTGCCTGCGCCACATGGTGCAGGTTGTCGCTGGTCGGCTTGTTGCGTTCTTGTTCGGTCATGGCATTAACGAACCTTAAAATAGTGACGCAGACTGTAAAACAAAAGCAGCAGTAGTGCGGCAGCGGCTGTGATCAATGCCGCCAGCACAACGGGCGGAATCGCCAACTCGATAGAGGCGCCAAGGAAAAAGCCGGGCAGCATATAAATCGGTGCCCACGCCAGCGCTGACGCAAAATTCACCATGAAGAACAGACCGGCCGGCATTTTCAACATGCCAGCCACCAGCGGCATAATTGGGCGGATTGGACCAATAAAGCGGCCAATAACGATGCCCTTCGTGCCGTGTTGGCTAAAAAAAAGTTCGCCGCGCACTATCCATTGCTGCTGTTTTTTCATCAACCGTGATGTCAGCAGGGATTGCCCGTAGTACTTGCCGATAAAATAGCTGCTACCGTCGCCCAGCACAGCACCAACAAAGGCGGCCGCCAGTGTGCTGGCCATATCCAGCGTGCCGCTGCCGGCAACGAACGCCGCCACCGTCAGCAGCGCGACCCCGGGTACGACGACGCCTGCGACTGCAAACGACTCGGCGAACGCAATCAGTGCGATACTCCAAGCCACCCAATCGGGATTGGCCAGCAAAAATTCGAAAAGAGCGGAATCTTGTAAGGCTTTTATTTCCAAATCAGTGTTCGTGTTGCTTGCAGTTCAACGGTCATCATCGCATCCTAGCGGGTGAGGTGACAAATTCTGTAAGGCGTGGTTTGTCTGACAGCATGCGTATAGACACGATATAATGGAACTAAGAGAGTTGTAAGGATAGTCAGCATTTAGTGGTGAACATCAAGACCTATATGCAAGAACTTGGGCGCCAGGCGCGCGCCGCTTCGCGTGTTATGGCGACAGCCAGCGCGGCGCAGAAAAATGCCGCCCTGCATGCCATTGCCGCGCAACTCGACAGCAATCGTGCAAATTTGCAGCAGGCTAATAGCCAGGATTTAAGAGCCGGAGAAAGCAACGGGCTGGAAGCCGCCTTGATGGACCGCCTGGAGCTTACACCGGCGCGTATCGACAGCATGCTCGAAGGTTTGCAGCAAGTCGCCGGGTTGACCGACCCGGTTGGTGAAATTTCTGATCTGGCGTTTCGGTCCAGCGGCATTCAGGTCGGTAAAATGCGCGTGCCACTCGGTGTGATTGGCATCATTTACGAGTCGCGACCAAACGTCACTATTGATGCGGCAAGCCTGTGCTTAAAGTCCGGCAATGCCAGCATTCTGCGCGGTGGCTCAGAGGCACTGCACTCCAATCAAGCCATCGCAGCCGGCATCAGCGCGGGCTTGCTGCAAGCAGGTCTGCCTGCTGCTGCCGTGCAGGTGCTGGAGACTACCGATCGCACCGCAGTGGGCGAACTGATTACAATGCCCGACTATGTCGACGTGATTGTGCCGCGTGGAGGCCAAGGCTTGATCGAGCGCATCAGTCGTGATGCCAAGGTTGCCGTGATCAAACACCTAGACGGCGTTTGCCATGTGTACATTGACGCGCAAGCTGATTTAGACAAAGCTGAGCGTATCGCTGTAAATTCCAAGACCCAGCGCTACGGTACCTGCAATACCTTGGAAACCTTATTGGTTGCCGAAGTTGTGGCGCAGGGAATATTGCCGCGCCTGGCGGATATCTATGCCCAAAAAGGTGTCGAACTGCGTGGTTGCGAGAAGACCAAGGCCTTGTTACCGAATGTAAGTGCTGCCAGTGAGGACGACTGGTATGCGGAGTATTTGGCGCCGGTATTGGCAATCAAAATTGTGCCAGGTTTGGACGCCGCGATTGAACATATCAACCGCTATGGGTCCTTGCATACCGACAGTATCGTTACTGAGAACTACACGCATGCGCAGCGATTTTTGCGCGAAGTGGATTCCAGCTCGGTGATGGTGAACGTCTCGACCCGTTTTGCCGATGGTTTCGAATATGGTCTGGGTGCAGAGATTGGCATATCGACCGATAAAATTCATGCGCGCGGTCCGGTGGGACTGGAAGGCCTAACATCGCAAAAATATATTGTGCTGGGAGACGGTCAAATTCGTGAATAACGCCTATTGCTCGGCCGGTACTCTGACAAGGTGATATTGATGGCCCGAAGGGCGCTAAGCAGGCAGCTCTGTGCGTCGTTGCGCTAACTTGACTTAGTTCTTCTATGCCTGCGTCAGCATGTCTTGCACAGAACAGCCTGCTTAACGCTGAACCCATCAATATCACCTTGTCAGAGTACTAGGTTTGCAAAACACACAGCAGGCAGTTGGAATTTTCGGCGGGTCGTTCGACCCGATTCACTTTGGGCATCTGCGTGCCGCACTTGAATTGGCTTTCACGTTTGATCTTGCGGACGTTCGACTGATTCCGAATGGCCAGCCACCACATCGTGATGCCGCCTTGGCCAATGCAGAGCAACGTGGGGAGATGCTGGAACTGGCACTGCGCAATGCGGTACCGTTGTCGCTAGACCGTTGCGAATTGGATCGTTCGGGTCCGTCGTACAGCATCGATACCCTGCAATCGTTGCGCGCCGAATTGGCGGCAGATACGCCGCTGATCATGGGCGTAGGCGCCGACGCCTTCCAGCAATTGGCATCCTGGCGGCGTGGTCGAGAGCTGATCGAGTATGCGCACATCGCGGTATTGACGCGCCCCGGTTCACCGCTTGCAAGTGATGCCGATGTTGAATTGCCATTTGCAGCGGATTGGGTGACTGATCCGACGCGCTTGATTGAACAGCCATGTGGTCTCGTATACAAGCTGGAAATGACACCGCTGGCGATTTCTTCCACCCGCATTCGGCAGCAAATCGCGGCTGGTTGGTCGCCACGCTATCTCGTACCCGAATCGGTTTGCAACTATATAGAACAGCACAATCTTTACGCCACTGATATGGCACATTCGAGGAATACATAGGCAACCATGCAAGCAACAGAAATCGCCGCTCTTGCGGAACAGGCGCTGGAAGACTTAAAAGCACAAAATATTCAACGTTTTGATGTGAGAGCGCTGACAGATATCGCAGACTTTCTTATTATTGCCAGCGGCACTTCTAACCGACAAGTCAAAGCTTTGGCGGAGAATGTGCAGTTGAAAGCGAAACAGGCGGGCTTAAGCGCAATTGGGGTGGAAGGCGCTGATACTGCCGAGTGGATTCTGGTTGACCTCGCCGATGTGGTGGTACACGTGATGCAGCCTGCGACGCGGGAGTTTTATGATCTTGAGCGCCTCTGGTCAGTGCCTCCGGCGCCGGCGGCTGACGAGCAGAATCCGTAGGCGAAGTGCCCTGTGGCGAAAAAAGCATACATACATCGATTCGCCACAGGACTCTCGCATTGAAGATACGCATTCTCGCGTTTGGTCAGCGTATGCCCGTGTGGGTGGATAGCGGCGCGGACGATTATTTGCAACGCGTGTCTGCTGGCTTAGGCATCAGCCTGACCGACCTCGCGCTGGAGAAGCGTAATAAAGCGCAATCGTTGGACAAAATACGCCAGTGTGAAGATGCGAAAATGCTGAGCAGCATCAAGACCGATGAGTGCGTAATTGCCCTCGATCAGCGAGGCAAGCAGTGGTCCACCGAGGAGTTAGCCGCGAGTCTCCGCGATTGGCAGATGAGCGGTCGTGACTATTGTTTGCTGATCGGCGGCCCAGAGGGTTTGGGGGAGAACAGCCTCGCGCGTGCCGATATGCGTTGGTCGCTGGCGAAGCTAACGCTGCCGCACCCGCTAGTGCGCATTATTTTGCTGGAGCAATTGTATCGTGCCTGGACGATAAACACCGGGCATCCCTATCATCGTTAAGCATTCGCGGTTGATTAACATCGTGTTCGCGACTAAAGTCTCTGACAAATCGGCAGGATAGCCGATTTGCACAGCCACAGTCTGCCCGGTAGGGCGAGCCACAAGGATGTGGCGAGTGAATTGGATAACTTGTTAGAAGATATGAAAGATATGCGAAAAAAATTGAATAAAGTTGTGCTTGTATTGATCGCCATACTGACTGCATTACAAGCACGAGCCTCTACCCAGACCGAAGACTTAACCCAGCGTGAAGATGTTAGTGCATTTATCGAACGCGTTAGTGCTACCAATAAATTAGACGCAGAAAAATTGCGCACCGTGCTTGCCGCCGCCCGCGTGCAGCAATCCATTCTGGAAGCGATCGCAAGGCCTGCAGAGAAAACCATGACCTGGGGCCGCTACCGCAAAATATTTATTAAACCGCAGCGTATAGATGGCGGTGTCAAGTTTAGCGAGCAATACGCCGAGCACTTGCAGCGCGCGGAGCATCAGTATGGTGTGCCGGCTAGCATGATTACCGCCATCATTGGGGTTGAAACGCTCTATGGAAAGCGCATGGGCAACTACCGAGTGGTTGACGCGCTGGCAACACTGGCGTTTGACTACCCGCCGCGCTCCAAATTTTTCACCAAAGAGCTTGAACATTTCCTGGTGCTGAGCCTCAGCAATCAGCTCGACCCTTTACAAGCCAAGGGCTCCTATGCCGGTGCCATGGGATATGGTCAATTCATGCCCAGCAGTTATCGCGCCTACGCGGTAGACTTCGACGACGACGGTCTGGCGGATATCTGGAATAATCCGGTCGACGCAATTGGCAGTGTTGCCAATTATTTTGCGCGCCATGGTTGGAAAGAGAATGGCGACGTCGTTCTTCCCGCACAGCTCAACGGCGAGACACTGGATGTCGAACTGTTAAACGCTTCGCTCAAACCGAGTGTGAAAGCCAAAAACTTGGCGGCCATAGGTCTTGCCGGCAAGAAAAAACTGAAGAGCAGCACGCTGGTTGCGCCATTCAAGTATGTCGGTGATGAAGGTGACGAATATTGGTTGGGTCTGCATAATTTTTATGTGATTACACGTTATAATCGCAGCCGCTTATACGCCATGGCGGTATACCAGTTGAGCCAGGCCATTGACGAACAAATGCAGGAAAGCTGATGCTGACGCACACCACTTGCAGGGAGACGATGTTCCGCACAGTTGTCACTTTCACCTGCGGCTTACTATTCGGCATAGCCGGCTGTAGCGTTAAGCAGCAGAAAGATGGCGCACCGGCTTCATCAGGTAGTTTGAATATTGGTGTGTCGGCCGCCTACGCCGAGGATGCCGTACCCCGCCTCGAACCAGTGACACGCAAGGGTAATACTAATCCCTATACAGTCTTCGGCAAGACCTATCATTTGCTACCCTCAAGCGAGGGTTATTCGGCGCAGGGCATGGCTTCATGGTACGGCACAAAATTCCACGGCAAGCAAACGTCGAATGGTGAAATTTATGACCTCAACCTGATGACGGCTGCGCACAAAACCCTGCCTATACCGTGCTATGTGCGGGTAATCAACAGGCAGAACGGACGTTCTGCCATTGTGCGTGTCAACGACCGCGGCCCGTTTCATGGCGACCGTTTGATTGACTTATCTCACGCGGCAGCAGTTAAGCTTGGCTTTGCCGATCGTGGCACGGCGCCGGTTTTTATCGAGACCGTTATGCCTGATGTACCAGGCGCTACTCAAGATGCTGCCTTCGTGCCAGCGCCAAATTCCCACTGGTATCTACAGGCGGGTGCATTTCAAAATCAGAATGCCGCTACGGCGCTGGGTAAAAAACTGGCCGCGCGCACCGACTTGCCAGTTCAGGTGAAGAGTTCAGAGACTGCGAACGCGGTAATTTATCGCGTTAGGGTCGGTCCGGTGCAACAGGAGTCGGAACTGCATAGTCTGCAGCGAGACCTGCAAGCAGCGCAATTGGGCGCGGCGATTATTGTTAGAGAAGTGTTGAATTGATTCCCAAAAAAATGATGAAAGTGAAAAACAAGAGCATGGTCAGCGCCTTCTTTGTTTTAATTTGCTGCCTGGTGCAACAATCGGCATTGGCGGTGATCAGCGTTACTCCATCGCCGCCCAAGGTGCATGCGAAGAGTTATCTACTGGTTGACGCCGTCAGTGGTCAGGTGTTGGTGGAAGACAATGCCGATCAGGCCTTGCCGCCAGCCAGCTTGACGAAATTAATGACCAGTTACGTGTTGGCGTATGAGGTCGCACAAGGTAATGTCACGGAAGATGAGCTTACAACGGTCAGCAAGACTGCTTGGGCAAAGAATTTTCCCGGTTCCTCGTTGATGTGGCTAGAAGTCGACACGCAGGTGTCACTCAGCGATTTGCACAGGGGATTGGTGATATCCTCAGGTAACGATGCCAGCGTAGCCATTGCAGAACACCTCGCCGGCACTGAAGAGGCTTTCGCCGACAGTATGAATAAACACGCCGAAGCGCTGGGAATGAGTGGCACGCATTATGTGAACTCACATGGATTGCCAGACAAGGACCACTACACAACGGCGCGCGATCTTTCTGCATTGGCGAAGGCCATCATTACGTCTTTTCCTAAAGAATACGCGTTGTATCGTGAGCGTGAATTCACCTATAACAGCATCAAGCAGCCGAATCGCAATCGCCTACTGTGGCGCGACAGTTCGGTAGACGGTTTAAAAACCGGCCACACCGAGGAGGCTGGTTACTGCCTTGTAGCGTCTGCCGAGCGGGGTGACATGCGTTTGATTTCGGTAGTGATGGGCGCCAGTTCAGAGGAGTCGCGCGCGCGTGAAACGCAGAAACTGTTGTCTTACGGATTTCGGTTTTTTGAAACACATAAGCTATACGGCGACGACGAAAAAGTTTCCAACGCGAGGGTGTGGGGTGGCACGATCGAGCAAGTGCCACTAGGAGTGCAGGAGGATATTTACCTCACCCTGCCTAAAGGCAAACACAGTGATCTGCAAGTGAATTTCGTAATCGACGAGGAAATTCGTGCGCCGGTGCAAGCCAACGAACGCTACGGCACCATGGTTGTTGCGCTGGGGGATAAAACCCTCAGCGAGAAGCCGCTGGTAGCGCTTGAGAGTATTGGTCAATCTGGCTTTTTCGCGCGTAGCTGGGATACGATAGTCATGCACACTAAAGGCCTTATCGCTTCTATGTTTTAGGACCAGCAGGCTAACGAGGCCAAAATGGAGCCACCACGCATAGAGTTTCCCTGCGACTACCCTATTAAGGTATTGGGTGAAGCCTCAGCCGGATTCGAGGATATGGTGGTACAGATTATGCATAAGCATGATCCAGAATTTGATCCAGCTACCATCACACAATCAAATAGCCGCAACGGCAACTACATTTCGATAAGAGTCATTATTTGCGCTACCGGTGAAGCTCAGCTGCAGGCGCTGTTTACCGAGCTGAAACAAACCGGCCGGGTAAAGATGGTATTGTGAACGCCGTAACAATGCCTAACGAAAAAATGCGGGTGCGTGATCTTGGCTTGCAGCCCTATGAACCGTTGTGGCAAGCGATGCGCAAGTTCACGCTAACGCGCCAACCCGACACGGCTGATGAGCTGTGGCTACTGCAACACGAAGCCGTTTATACGCTTGGTCAGGCCGGCGATCCGCAGCATGTGCTCGCCGCCGGTGACATTCCAATCGTAAAAACAGATCGCGGTGGCCAGGTTACCTATCACGGTCCCGGGCAGTTGGTGGCCTACCTGTTGCTCGATCTGCGTCGCCACAAATTGGGAGTGCGGCAACTGGTAACACTTATCGAGCAAAGCCTGATAAATCTGCTAAAAAACTATTCTATCGATGCAGTGGCGCATCCAGACGCGCCAGGCGTTTACGTCGCCGGAGAAAAGATCGCAGCTCTGGGTTTGCGCATTAAGAAAGGTTGTTCCTATCACGGCTTAAGTCTAAATGTAGCGATGGATCTGGAACCGTTTAGTCGCATCAATCCCTGCGGTTTTGAAGATCTTGCGGTTACCAGCATGCAAGCCATGCTGCCAGGACAGCAGCTAGAGATGGCTGCGGTGCAGTCGCAGTTATGCGATGCAATCATGCGTCAGTTACGCTAGCCGCGGCCGATCAGGTATTAATCCGCAACGAACAAATCGCCCCAGCCTCTTCTGGGTCGGCGTTCATCGCACGCACGTGGGAGCGCCAAGCCCCTAATCATCTACCATTTCTATTAGAAGTACTTTTCCTTCCCAACTCTTAACCACCCGCCAGGCTCGCGCCGTTGCGGATCGTGATGCGTCCAGTGGATGACGCCGCCTTTTTCATTCCACTCGTAGCGGCCCTTGATATAAATTGTCATACCGTGACTCAAAGGAGCGCGTGGTGCGAGATCGATGTTGTGCGCAACTAACAAACTAGGTAGGCCAGCCCGTTCCACCAAAAAGCGTTGGTGCCGGTCGCCGTAGTTGTCATCCTCAAGTTCCTTGCGTAATTTGAATTGTGTTTCTGCAAACCAGACTTCGGAGCGTTGTTGTGCTACTGCCTGCTTGAGGGTTTCAAAGCCATCCTGCGATTGCTTGATGCCAGGTGCTTTGGTGGGAGAACTATTATCAGCTTGCTCGAAGTAGCGCAGCAATAATGCACCGCCGATAAGAACAGCAAGCGCTAGCCAGTTTGTTTTGCGTAATTTTCTAAGACTTAGCATTGAGCCAACTGCTGACCGGACAGCGAAGCGCATAGTGATGACAGTTCGTCCCAAACATTCGCCTTGCGCATTCCTTTGGCTGCTTGATCGATCGCGCCGGCCAATAGTAACAACTCTTGCATCTGCTGTGACGTGGAGTTTTGCAGTGCCCTTTTAACCAGAGGAGTACGATTCTTCCATACATTCATGTTTCGCATGGCTTGCTCTACTGACATGCCTTCCTGCATTGCATAATGGATGGCCAGCAGCAGACGTATCTCCTTGGCAAAGACCCACAGCACAGCGAGGGTGTCCACCCCTTCGCCGCGTAAACCGGCTAGCATGCGCTGCGCGTCGGCGGCCCTGCCTTGCAAGCAGGCGTCGAGTAAATTGAATACACTATAGCGTGCGCTATCGCCAATCGCTTGCCTGACGGTATCGATACCGAGGTGCTGCCCGGTAACACTCAGCGCCAGCTTGTCGATTTCCTGTGCGGCAGCGAGCAGGTTGCCCTCAACTTTCTCCGTCAACAGCAACACCGCGTCGCGGTCGGCTGTTAGGCCGCGTTGTTGCAAGCGCTGATTTATCCAACGCGGTAATTGGTGCGCTTCAATTGGCCACAGGCGACAGATGCAAGCGTTGCCGTCCAGCACCTTCATCCATTTAGACCGCATGGCGCTAGCGTCGAGCTTGCCGAATACTAATAATAAGATGATGTCGGAAGGTAGCGTAGCCGCGTACTCTTGCAGTGCCTTGCTGCCTTTGTCACCAGGCTTGGCGCTAGGTAGGCGCAGCTCCAATAGTTTTTTTTCGGCGAATAGCGACGGGTTTTGAGTTTCTAATAGCAAGTCATTCCAATCGAACTTATTGTCGGCTTGCAGTAATTGGCGCTCGATAAAACCTTGTTCACGTGCCGCACAGCGCACGGAGTCTGCGGCTTCTTGTAACAAAAAAGGTTCGTCTGAACTCAATAGGTAAATTGGCGCGAGGGCTTTCTTTAGCTGCGCATCAAGTTGCTCAGGACGGATTTGCACTGGTACTCCTTCGAGGTGTAATTGTCGCGTTCAGCGTTAAGCAGGTCGTTCTCTGCTAGACGCGCTGGTGCAGGCATAGTGAGTCATACGTCAAGCCAGTGCAACACCGCAGAGGGCGGCCCGCTTAGCGCCCTGCGGGTCAGTCCAAAAGCGAACCATTGCTTCGTTGTTTCCTCTCGTCGTAGGGCATTACTATGCCTTCGAAATAACGCCTCGCACTGGACCGCTTTTGGACTGACTGAACACGACAATAACACCTGGAAGGAGTACTAACCCTTTTCGGCCTGCTGGTTTTGAAGCTGTTCGAGCCGGTCGGCGTCCAGTGCTTGATAACGGCGCATGATTTGTGCCGCCAGCTGGCGCCGCATTTCTTCGCGAATCAGACGTTCCTCATCGCGCTTGCCTACCACATTGGTAATATCGTTAAGGAAAACCCGTTCGCTAATCAGCTGATCTGGGCCAACCAAGGCAGAACCTTGCGGGTCGCGCAGTTCGAAACTGACATAATGGCGTAGTTGAAATTCTGCTGCTGCGGCTTGCTGGTCAATCGAGATGGAGCGTTTTTCTTCGTGTTCATTGCTGATATACACGGTATACGGCGCGGTTTGTGCCGAACTGGACAGTTCAACTCCGGACGCCCGCATGGATCGCTGCAGATTCATAACAATCGGGCTGTGCGGGTTCTCACCAGTGACAAACACGTTGCGCAAACTCTCGGGTACGTCCACAGAGCCGCGCAGATGAAAGCCACAAGCTCCGAGAAAGGCGCTAGTAAGCACAACAAGTAACACGGTAGCCAACCGCACTATGGCCGCTTCAGGCGCTTTTACAGATCTGAACATTCTCATTAACCCACAACTATATTAACCAGTTTTTTCGGCACGACAATTACTTTACGTATTTCCTTATCTGCGGTAAAGCGCTGCACGTTTTCATGCGCCAGCGCGAGTTGTTCGATACTTTCCTGGCTAGCGTCGACCGCCACTTCGATGTTGCCGCGTAACTTGCCGTTAACCTGCACGACGATATTTAACTCATTGCTCACCAGTGCGGATTCGTCAAACTGTGGCCATGGGGTATCAATGAGTGGCTCGGTATGCCCAAGTTTCTGCCACAGTACATGACAGATATGCGGCACGATGGGCGCCAGCAACAGTACCGCGCTTTCCAGCGCCTCGCGCTGCACAGCCAGTCCTTCTGGGTTGCCATCGGCGAAGCGAGATATTTCGTTGCTGAGTTCCATCACGGCGGCGATCGCGGTGTTGTAGGTTTGCCTGCGGCCATAATCATCGCTGACTTTTTTGATGGTCGTATGCGTTTTGCGACGCAGCGATTGCTCGGTAGAATTCAAGGCATCGATTTGCAGATTTGCGTCGCCCTTGGTATCGAAGTTTTCTACCAATTTCCATAAGCGGCGCAGGAAACGATGCGCTCCTTCGACGGCGGAATCAGACCATTCCAGCGACTGATCGGGTGGAGCGGCAAACATCACAAACAGGCGGACCGTATCAGCGCCGTATTTGTCGATCAGGGGTTGTGGATCGACGGTATTGCCTTTCGACTTGGACATTTTGGCGCCGTCTTTCAACACCATGCCTTGGGTGAGCAGGCGTTTGAAAGGTTCGTCGCTCGCAAGCAAACCCTCATCGCGCATTAGTTTGTGAAAGAAGCGGGCATAGAGCAAGTGCAGAATCGCGTGCTCAATGCCGCCAATGTACTGATCCACTGGCGCCCAATAGTCGGCGCGTTCGTCCAGCATGCGCTCGGCGTCGGGGCAGGCGAAGCGCGCGTAATACCAAGACGACTCCATAAAGGTGTCGAAAGTATCGGTTTCGCGTTCGGCCGGCTCGTTGCATTTAGGGCACGAGGTTTGATAGAAGTCTGGCATTTTCTTTAGCGGTGATCCAACTGCTGAGAATTCTACCTCGGTCGGCAACACTACCGGCAACTGATCTTCCGGTACTGCCACGGAGCCACATTGTTCGCAATGTATGATGGGTATCGGCGCGCCCCAGTAACGTTGCCGCGATACGCCCCAGTCACGTAGTCGATATTGAGTTTGCCGTTCGCCTTTGTCCAGTTTGCCCAAATGAGTGGCGAACTGATCGAAAGCGGTGTCGAAATTCAGCCCATCGAACTGCGAGGAGTTAATCAAGTCACCCTTGCCGGTAAACGCCGACTGCGAGATATCCACGGCTGTTTCTGGATCCTGCGGCGCAATCACCTGGGTGATGGTTAATGAGTATTTCTGCGCAAACTCCCAGTCGCGCTGGTCGTGCGCCGGCACCGACATCACGGCTCCAGATCCGTAGCTCATTAGCACAAAATTGGCGACCCAAATAGGTAACCGCTCGCCGCTGATCGGGTGTGTGGCATGAAAACCCGTCGCCATGCCGAGCTTTTCCATCGTGGCGAGTTCGGCTTCGGCGACGCTAGTCTGCTTTAACGTGCCCAGAAACTCCGCGAGTTGTACATTTTTTTCTGCAGCCGCTAAGGCGATCGGGTGTTGCGCTGCAACCGCCATGTAGGTCACGCCCATTAGGGTGTCGGGCCGGGTGGTGTACACGTTCAACTCGCTACCGGCATCGGTATCGAAGCTGATGTTCAGTCCTTGCGAGTGGCCGATCCAGTTAGCCTGCATGGTGCGCACCTGCTCCGGCCAGCCGTCCATCTTTTGCAGATCATTCAGTAGTTGCTCGGCGTAGTCGGTAATGCGAATAAACCACTGTGGAATTTTACGTCGTTCGACCAAGGCACCGGAGCGCCAACCACGGCCGTCACTGTCTACTTGCTCATTGGCCAGCACGGTCTGGTCGACCGGGTCCCAGTTAACCTCGGCTTCTTTCTTATAAACCAGACCTTTGGCGAACAGGCGTGTGAAAAACCATTGCTCCCAGCGATAATAGTCGGGATCGCAGGTGGCCAGCTCGCGGTTCCAATCGTACGCAAGACCAAGGCGCTGCAGTTGCTCGCGCATGTGGTCGATATTTTCATAGGTCCAACGTGCCGGTGGTACCTTGTTTTGCATGGCGGCGTTTTCCGCCGGTAGACCAAACGCATCCCAACCCATGGGTTGCAGTACATTTTTTCCCTGCATACGCTGGTAGCGCGCTATCACATCACCGATGGTGTAGTTGCGCACGTGGCCCATGTGTAGCTTCCCGCTGGGGTAGGGAAACATAGCGAGGCAATAAAATTTTTCGCGCTCGGGGTCTTCGCTAACGGCGAAGCTTTGCTCGTCTCGCCAGTACTGCTGGGTAACCTCTTCGATTTTTTCGGGATGGTATTGCTGATTCATTAAATTTGGTTCTGTTTTCGCAAAGACCACTAGGATACCCCAGCGTTAAGGCGCTTGCTACGCACTAGTCTGATTTGCGCTTGCGTAGCAGCAAAGGCAGCACGATGCAGACTGCGCAAAAAAGTAGCAGCCCGCTATTACCAAAGCGGGCGTAAGGCGTCTTGCCGCTATAGAGTTGAATTGTGCCTGCTATAACCTCCTGCTCGAACTGCTTCGTCCGCGCGTTGATCGAGCCGTCTGCATCAATCAAGGCCGATACCCCGTTATTAGTGCCACGAATCATCGCACGACCGAATTCTAATGCGCGCATGCGCGCCATTTGCAGATGTTGCAATGGCCCTATCGACGCGCCAAACCAGGTATCGTTACTAATAGTAAGCAGAAAGTCGGGCAGAGGCTTGTCGCCAGTCTGCAGCAAGGCGGGGTACACCACTTCGTAACAGATAAACGGCGCAACGCTTAAACCATTCGCTTGTAGGTAAGCTTGTTCACCAGGCCCAGGGGTGAAATGGGAGGTTGGTAAGTCAAAGAAGTCGATCAGACCGCGCAGCACGTTTTCCAGCGGTACATATTCCCCAAAAGGCACCAGGCGACGCTTGAAATAAATACCGCTACCACTGCCAAGGGCGACAATGCTGTTGTGATAACTTATATCAGCATTTCTATACGGAATGCCGGTAAAAAACGCGCTGTTGTGTTCTCGCGCCCGCTTGTCCAGTCGATCAATAATCGGCTTCGCATTCGCATATAGCATGGGTATCGCGGCTTCCGGCCAAACGACTACCTGCTTGCCCCATAACTCCTCTGTCAGTTTCTCCTGTAGTTTAATATGGCCTGGAATTTTCGCTGGCTGCCATTTCTCATCCTGGGCGATGTTAGCCTGTACGAGGCCAACCGTGACTTCGTGGTTGAGTGGCTGTACCCAGTCAATCGTGTTTAGCAGCGGGCCCAATAACCATGCCGCCAACCCAGGCACCAATAACCAGTAGCTTCTTTTGTAGTGCAACAATAGAAAAACGCAAACCGCCGACAGGGCCAACAGGTAACTAATTCCAAATACGCCGAGCAATGGCGCCCACCCATGTAACGGGCCGTCGATTTGTGCATAGCCGATAAACAGCCATGGGAAGCCTGATAGCAACCAGGTGCGCAGCCATTCGCCAAGCACCCACAGTGCAGGAAACACCATCAGGCTAATATAGTCGTCGTTACTCAATATGCGCCGATAGACATAGCAGAGCAAGGCACTAAGCAAAGCCAGACCAAGGCAAAACAGTAGCGTAAGCAACACAGCAAGCGGTGCGGGCGCATTGCCGTAGTGGTAAATGCTGATGTAAACCCACGATGCGCCGCTGCCAAACATCCCCACGCCGAAAAACCAGCCGCGTGTAAAGGCCGATCGAGGGTTACAGTTGACCAGCAAAAATAGTAGCGCTACAAGCGATGCTACTCCCGCAGAACCGATGTCAAAGGGAGCTAGGCTCAGCGTAATCAGTGTTCCAGCAAATACGGCCAGCAGGTTTTGCAGCCAGGGCTTATTGAGCATTCGGGGGATTACGCGGCTGGGGCGAGCGTCATGCGCAGCAAATGAATCTGCCGGCTATCGGCATTGATAACGCGAAATTTAAAACCATTGATTATGGTGAACTCATTCGGTTTCGGCAGGTAGCCAAATTTCTGCATCAGTATACCGCCGATCGTATCGAAGTCGTCTTCGCTGAAGTCAGCCTTGAATTCCCGATTGAAGGCCTCTATGGGGGTTAAGGCCTTGATGAGATAGTCGTACTCGGCGACTTTGCTAATAAAATTTTCGGCCGTCGGGTCAGTTTCGTCTTCAATTTCACCGACAATTTCCTCAAGCACATCTTCAATGGTTACCAGGCCGGACACACTACCGTACTCGTCTAACACGATAGCCATGTGGTTGCGGGTTTGGCGAAATTCGCGCAGTAAAACATTTAAGCGTTTGCTTTCCGGCACAAAGGTAACGGTTCTGATCAACTTGCGCAGGTCGAGTTCTTCCTTGTTGAGAATGTGTGGCAACAAGTCTTTAGCCAACAATATACCCAGCACCTCGTCGGGTGTTTCGCCAACAACGGGGAAGCGTGAGTGGGCTGACTCAATAATTTTAGGCATGAATTGGTCGACTCTTTCGTCGACATTGACCACTACCATTTGTGATGAAGAGATAAGAATGTCACGCACTTGTTTGTCGGCAACTTGCAATGCGCCTTCGAGAATTCCCAGCGCTTCGTTGTCAATCACATCGTTGTGATTGGCGACTTTAAGTACATCCAAAAGATCTCGACGGTTTTTCGGTTCGCTGTTAAAAAGCTGCGTAATTTTTTCCAACCAGTTGCGGTCGTCGGAATCGCTGCTAGATCGATCGTCGTTCATTATTTTGTTATATCTCCTGCGAGTTAGAGATCGTCGTTCGTTTCATAAGGAGGTGGAAACTTCAGCGTCGTCAATATATCGGTTTCCAACTGTTCCATGCGTTGGGCCTCGGTGCATTGCACGTGATCGTAGCCAAGCAGATGTAAAACTCCGTGTACGACCATATGCGCCCAATGTGCCGCACTGCTCTTGCCTTGTTGCTTAGCTTCGCGTTCTACTACCGGCGCGCAGATCACGATGTCACCCAATAAGTCACAAGCTATTTCAGCGATGGCTTGCTGTGGAAAAGCTAACACGTTAGTCGCACCGTTTTTGTGCCGATATTGCTCATTGAGCGACGCCATCTCAGGCTCGTCAACGATGCGAATGCAGAGTTCGGCATTCTGAACGCGGTCACCAGTCGCACCCAGCACCCAGTTTTGTAGGCTTGGTTGCGATGGTATGGCATTGCTGGCTGAGGCGTTTTGCACGCTGAGTTCAATACCGTTCATTCTTTGCTATTGGCATTGGCGCCGCGGCCGGAAGACGAGTTGCGGTCTGAAGAGTGGCCTTCCTCGGGCTTTTCTTGCAGTTCGTGGCGGTCGTAGGCTTCAACGATACGCTGGACCAGCGCATGGCGAACTACGTCCTTGGCTTGAAAATAGGTAAAACCAATACCGTCGACTTTGTGCAATACAGTGCTGGCATGAATCAAACCGGAAGCGGTTCCCTTGGGTAAATCTATCTGCGTGAGGTCGCCGGTAATGACGGCCGTAGAACCGAAGCCGATTCGTGTCAAAAACATTTTCATCTGCGCTTTTGTAGTGTTCTGGCTTTCGTCGAGGATGATAAATGAATTATTCAGCGTGCGCCCACGCATGTACGCGAGCGGAGCGACTTCAATAACATTGCGCTCAATCAGCTTGCCAACGGCGTCGAAGCCGAGCATTTCATATAAGGCGTCGTACAGGGGGCGAAGGTAGGGATCGATTTTTTGTGCCAGATCGCCGGGTAGAAAACCCAATTTTTCGCCGGCTTCCACCGCCGGCCGCACCAGCAATATGCGCCGCACTTGTTCCTGCTCCAGCGCGGCGACGGCACACGCGACAGCCAGATAGGTCTTGCCCGTACCCGCAGGGCCAATGCCGAAATTAATATCTTGTTGCGCAATGCTGCGCACATAGCTACGCTGATTGGCACCACGCGGTTTGATCGCCGCACGTCGAAGACGAATGACTCCCGGATCTTCCGGTGCTGCACCTTCTGCTTCAGACACTTCTCCCTCACGGTTCGCCTCCTGCAAATGCAGGTGCACAAGGTTAGGCGTGATCTCCTCGTTATGCTCGGTTTGCGCGTATAAATCAAGCAGAATTTGTTGCGCCGCGCACGCTGGTGCGCGCGGGCCGCTGATTTGGAACTCGTGGCCACGATTGCTGATATTGATCTGCAGCCGTTGTTCGATCTGCTTCAGGTGCTCGTCGAACTGACCACAAAGATTGGCTAGCCGGCGTGCACTGTTGGGCTCAAGGGTGAGCTCTGTTTGAAAGGTGGTACTCGAATTCAAGCTGGGCCTGAAAGCCGCGAGGCAGTTCCTCTATATTGATTAAGCATATACGGAATAATTCATCAGTCAAAGCAAAAGTTTATGTATGTGGGTGAGCATTATTCATGCAATTTTGCTGTTTATGGATGTGCTGGTCTCCGCCAGTAGTTCACCGCGCAAGGAGTGCGGCAAAGCCTCATTGATGAGCAACCCTGCAAACTGGCCGATCAGGCTGTGGTCGCTAGCGCTGAAGTTAACCACGCGGTTGTTCTCGGTGCGGGCTTGGAGTTGCCCGGGGTCTTTTCTGGATACGCCGGTAACCAGCACCCGCTGTTCACTGCCCACCATGCGCCGACTAATCGCCTGTGTCTGCTGGTTGATGCGGTCTTGCAAAATAGCCAAGCGCTGCTTTTTGACTTCCAGTGACGTGTTGTCTGGTAACTCTGCTGCCGGTGTGCCTGGTCTGGCGCTATAGATGAAGCTGAAACTGTGATCGAAACCGAGCTCCTGGATCAAGTTCATCGTGGCTTCAAAATCGGCGTCTGTCTCGCCCGGAAAACCGATAATGAAATCGGATGAAAGGCTCAAGTCCGGGCGGACACGCCGCAAGCGGCGAATCTTCGCCTTGTATTCCAGTACCGTGTGACCGCGCTTCATTAATGCCAGGATGCGATCGGAGCCGGCTTGCACCGGCAAATGCAGATGGTCTACCAGCGCTGGGATTTCCGCGTACACGTCGATCAGCGCGTCACTGAATTCCACCGGGTGTGAGGTCGTGTAGCGGATGCGCGCTATGCCGGGTATTGCTGCCACATAGGTCAATAGCTCAGCAAAATCCATGCTCTCATTTAAGTGATTACGGTCACGGTAAGCATTAACGTTTTGGCCCAGCAGGTTGACTTCGCGGACGCCGCCATCGGCCAAGCGCGAGATCTCTGCTATCACGTCGTCAAACGGGCGGCTGACCTCTTCGCCGCGAGTGTAGGGAACGACGCAAAAACTGCAGTACTTGCTGCAGCCTTCCATAATCGACACAAACGCTGTCGGGCCTTCGATTTTAGGTTCCGGTAGGTGGTCAAATTTTTCAATTTCCGGAAAGCTGACATCTACCAACGCTGATCCCTTGCCGGCGGCATCGAGCATCTTCGGTAATCGGTGTAGCGTCTGCGGGCCGAATATGACGTCTACATAAGGGGCACGTGTGCTGATTGCCGTGCCCTCCTGGCTGGCGACACAGCCGCCAACACCAATGATGATATCCGGGTTTTTATCTTTCAACTGGCGCCAGCGCCCGAGCTGATGGAACACCTTTTCTTGCGCTTTTTCGCGAATCGAGCAAGTATTCAACAACAATACATCGGCATCTTCGGCGCTATCCGTCAGCTGCAGGCCATGCGTGTGACCGAGAAGGTCGCCTATGCGGCTGGAGTCATATTCGTTCATCTGGCAACCATGAGTTTTGATGAACAATTTCTTCGAATGCTGGGCCATATAGTGGATAATTCGGTGCCTGTTTTTTTGGGGCGAGCATTATACCTGCGGTATACGCTTAGGCACAGCTATACTGAGGTATGTGTAAGCGCTATGATATGCTATGTCTATAGCAGGTCCTACTTCCACCCTATTTCTGGTAATCCCGCCCCATGAGCAATGAAGCGATCTACAAGGTTATTTTTCAGAGCCAAAACCAGGTTTATGAGGTCTACGCGCGCGAAATCTATCAAAGTGATATGTATGGTTTTATTGAAGTAGAAGAGTTCGTGTTTGGCGAGCGCAGCCAGGTGTTGGTCGACCCCGGTGAAGAAAAGCTCAAAAATGAGTTCAGTGGTGTTACCCGCAGCTACATTCCGATGCATGCCATCATCCGCATCGACGAAGTCGAGAAAGAGGGCATAGCCAAAATCAGCGACAATAAAAGCAGCGGCGACAAGGTGACCCACTTGCCATCGTCGAATTTGCGCCCGCGCGGCGGCAGTTTAGATAAGTCCGACTAATTTGCCAGCCGCTGCTGCACCGTCGCCAACCTAACACAGGTGGTAAATACCTGCATGGCTTGTTGTAACTCATCCAAAGTAGGGTAACTCGGCGCGAGACGGATGTTACTGTCGGCCGGATCTTTGCCATATGGAAACGTCGCGCCGGCGGCGGTTAGTTTCACACCCGCGTCAGCCGCCATGTCGACGACTTGGGTGGCCAGACCAGGCAGCGTGTCAAACGATACGAAGTATCCACCCTGCGGGTGTGACCAACTGCCGTAGCCATCATTTCCAAGAACTTTTTCCAGCTGTCCAAACACTAGCTGAAATTTAGGCGCGAGAATTTCAGCATGCTGGCGCATATGTTGCTCTATCGTTGCCTTGTTGCGCAAAAACAACACATGACGTTGCTGATTGATTTTGTCGGGCCCAATGGTGCTGGCCGCCAGCGCGGCTTTGAAGTGTTTTAGATTCTGCTGCGAAGCGCCCATATAGCCAAGGCCTGCGCTGGCAAAGGTGATTTTGGACGTGGAGCCGAATATCAGCACTGAGTTTTCCGTGCCTTGTTCGCGACAAGCGTCCATGATGGGCAGTACGTTGGGCGCATCATCAGTCAGGGCATGCACCGCGTAGGCGTTATCCCAGAAAATTCGGAAGTTAGGGCCAGCTTTGTGCGCGAGCCGCGCAATTTGTTGCACGATTTCATCACGGTAAACGTGGCCAGTAGGATTGGAAAAGCGCGGTACACACCAGATACCCTTAATACTTGAATCGCCCGCTACCAAATCCTCAACGCGATCCATATTGGGCCCATCGGCCGTGAAGGGCACGTTAACCATGGCAATGCCCAATTGTTCGCAAATCGTAAAGTGGCGGTCATAGCCTGGCACCGGGCACAGAAACTTGACGGTACCTTCGTTGCGCCACTCACTTCCAGCGCCCTGGGTGCCAAAATGCAGCGCATGTAATACGCTCTGGTACATTAATGAGAGACTGCTGTTGCCACCGATGAGAACTTCTTCAGGCTTGACGCCTAGCAGGGGAGAGAATAGCGTTTTGGCTTCAGCGATGCCGTCCAGGCCGCCATAATTGCGCAAATCTATCGTGCCATTGTGGTATGTGCCGCCCAGGGCACCGTCCAGCGCGTTGGACAAATCCAACTGGGCGTCGCTTGGTTTACCACGGGTGAGGTCGAGCTTTATCCCCGAAGCTTTAAACGCGCTGAGTTGTGCGGAGAGCGTAACTTCCAGCGCAAGCAATTCTTGCCGGGTGGCAGAATGTGGTGACATAAAACCCAATGTCTTAAGGAGGCGACAGAGGGGGTATTATACAGGTAGCGCGCGTTATTATATTGTGCGGGTCGCTATCAGGCGAGTGCGCCGTGCATATTGATCAGTTCGGATATCAATTCTTCTGCGGTTTCAGATGCGTCGATGATCTGAAAACCCGCCCAATGACGACCGTCCTGATTCGCCTCACGGCACCACAGGCAGTCTGCACCAACGTTAATCACACTGTGTTCACCAATCGGGTCGGGCAGGGTCAACGCGAATTGATAGATTGAACCAGGTTGTAAGGCTTGATCCGTACTCAGCATCATACCTTCAACAGTGATGTTAACGACTTCGCCTGTCGCGCAGCCGTTGACAATATCAACCACCTTGATGGCTTGGCGAAGCTCCATACGTTCATGTTTTCGTTGATGCTCTGTCATAGTTACCTCTACTCGCTAATATTTTAAGTCTAGCAGACCATGGAAAAACGCAATATTTACGACGCCGCGTTCGTCCGGAGTTTACGTGCCGTTAACTGCGCTGCTCTGTGGTATTTAATAAGCTGTTGCAAAAAATGCCTGATTTCCAGGTCTTCGCTGCCGGCGGCGATCAGACTTTGCCGTATTGGCGGTGCAATGATGGTAAACTCGGGCGCGCTTATCTCGGTCACAGGCGCCACATAGGCAAGAATTTGGTCGACCATTGCCAGCGTCTGGCTCGCCTGCTCGCTTTGATTGCCGGCGTCAAGATACTGGCTTGTCACGTAATTTGCCCAGGTGCCGGTTAGAAATACGGCAACTGATTTGGGTACGCCCTGCTCGTGATCCTTTATCCTCGCTTTAATGATCTGGCTAATGTGCTGCTTCAGCTGTTGCAGTTTTGCTTTGCCATCGCGGCCTTTTTGCCGTTTGTCGTATTGTTTCGTGATTTGCCGGTCGCATTGGCGCAAATAAGCGCTGAAGCGAAATGCCAAATCGGAAAACACCTGACGGTTACCGTCGCTTTCGTCAACCAAGCGCTGCACTACCGATTTGATTTCCATCAACAACGCCGGTTTTTGCAGGTCGCCGGCTTTGTCGCGGTAGATGGTGCACGCTTCGGCCAAACTATCGAGCAGACGTTTCGCAGGATGTCGTTCAGAATTTGCAAACGAAGCATCTGAAAGCGCAAGTTTCACGTAAGGGGTGTAAAGACGGCTTAAGTGATTTTTCAGATGCTCGCTCACAGCCGGGTTGCTTAATAACTCATGAAACAGCTCACCGATGTACTCTACCGGTTCCAGGTCGGTACCATCATTAGCAGCTGCACTGTGAGCGGGGGTGCCGAAAACATGTGCGCTGCCGGGTTCATGGCATAGGTCGTCGCCGGCCTCATGGGCTTCAACAAGCGCTTGTTGAAAACCGCTCAATGAGTCGCGCTGTTGGTCGCTGTCGTCGTCGATATATTTGAGATTGGGCAGAATGCCTTGCCCCGCTAAACTCTGATTGACGTCGATGTACAGGGCGCCCAACTGCCGCAAAAACTCATAGTCAAAGACTTTAAACGCGACGATACGAGTATGCAGGTCCCACGGTAGGTTCTGTATTGCCTGCTCCAGCGCCAGTGCAAAATTGACTGGTGCCAAGGGATTTGTGGCGGTAATAATCTTGTGCTGACCGATCACTGATAAGCGCTTGTTTAACATGTATAGCAATTCACTAAAGCGTTGCTCGGCCTTATCGATCATCACTGGCAGTGCCAACTCACCCTCCAGCGTTTCGCTGGTCGTACCGGAAGTCGCGAGCCGGTCGCTTTCCTCTTCGAGCATGCCTTGAAAGTCGGCGAAGGTATATAGCGTCGATGCCAGAAAAGTGTTGGTGAATTCTTTGTGCGCACTTCTTGGCAACTGAGTCATCGCCAACACGTCCGCTGCGGTTTGTGAGGTACCGAGCGCGCGCAGCTGTGCGCTCTTCAGCTCAAACTTGTTTAAAAAAACAGCTAAATGGTCGGTGCAGAACGACTGCGTCAGGCGCAGCATCTCATGCAGCATTATATTTTTGACTGGCTTCATATTTAATCTATTTAAAACAATGACTTAAAATTGCCATATCAACGCAGCCCGGCGGCTTCACGCAGTCGGGCACTATGTTTTTGAGTATAGACAAGTTCACAAAATGCGCACAATTTGGCCGATTTATTTATTTTTTGATCAGTCGTATACGCGCTTTAGCCACCTTGACGCTGTTTGCTTGGCTATATCCTTGGCTCTTTCCTTGCCTCTCTCCTTGAATATGCCGTCGACTGTCCTTACATTAACCACTCCTCCCGCGTCACTGGACCTTCCCCGAAGCTTATGACTGAGCAAGAGAACGAGATTATTCAAGCGTCGCCTGACCATTCAAAAGATCTGGCCGCTCCCGATCAAATATTGCCGGAAAAACTATACGTGCTACCGATTGGTGGAAGGCCCTTCTTCCCCGCGCAAATTCAACCGGTTTCCGTTAGCAAACAGCGCTGGGAAGAAACACTAAAGCGTGTTGTCAAAACGCCTCATCTGGCTGTTGGGCTCGTGTATGTAGGTGACGAAGAGCCGGAACACATCGAGCCGGAGAAGTTTCCCACTATTGGCTGTGTTGTCCGTCTGCACAACGTGCATGCGGTAGATGAGGGCCTGCAATTTATCGCGCAGGGAATCAAGCGCTTTCGTATCGCCAACTGGCTCAGCAAGGAGAGCCCTTACCTGGCGCAGGTGCAGTACCCCGATCACCGCGATGAAAACGAAGACGAAGTCAAAGCGTACGCGATGGCTATCGTGAAAGCGATCAAGGACTTGCTGCCGCTAAATCCGCTATATACGGAAGAGTTAAAGAATTACCTCAATCATTTCAGCCCGAACGATCCATCGCCCCTGACCGATTTCGCCGCCGCGATAACATCCGCCAAAGGCAGCGATTTGCAGGATATTCTACAGACCGTTCCGCTGCTGCCGCGCATGGAAAAAGTGCTGTTATTGCTGCGCAAGGAAATGGAAGCAGCCAAGCTGCAAACGCAAATAAGCGCTGAGGTCAATGAAAAAGTCAGCGATAATCAGCGTGAGTTCTTCCTGCGCGAACAACTGAAGATTATTCAGAAAGAGCTAGGCATTTCAAAGGACGACAAAACCGCCGACGCCGACATCTTCCGCGAGCGGCTAGAGGCTTTGACCATACCCGAACATGCGCAGCAGCGTATCGATGAGGAACTAAAAAAGTTGTCGGTATTGGACACCGGGTCACCGGAGTATGGTGTTACGCGTAACTATGTCGATTGGGTGACCTCCATCCCCTGGGGCGTTTACTCTGAAGACAAACTTGATTTACGTCACGCCGACAAAGTCTTGAACGAACACCACGATGGCCTGGATGATGTGAAGGAACGCATTATCGAATTTCTGGCGCTGGGGGTGTTTAAAGGTGAAATATCCGGTTCGATCATCCTGCTGGTTGGCCCACCGGGCGTGGGTAAAACTTCGATTGGCCGCTCGATCGCCGACGCACTGGGGCGCGAGTTTTACCGTTTCAGCCTAGGTGGCATGCGCGACGAAGCCGAGATAAAAGGGCACAGGCGTACGTACATCGGCGCCATGCCGGGTAAGCTGGTGTTGGCGTTAAAGCAGGTTGCCGTGTCCAACCCGGTCATTATGCTTGACGAAATTGACAAGGTGGGCGCCTCCTATCAGGGTGACCCCGCGTCCGCTTTACTCGAAGTGTTAGACCCGGAGCAAAACAGTGAGTTTCTGGACAACTACGTAGACTTGAAAATTGACCTGTCCAAGGTATTGTTTATTTGCACAGCCAATCAGTTGGATACCATCCCCGGGCCGCTGTTGGATCGCATGGAAACTATTCGACTCGCCGGCTATATCACCGAAGAGAAACTGGCAATCGCCAAAAACCACCTATGGCCGCGCGCCCTCAAGCGTGCCGGTGTGAAATCCAGCCAGTTACGCATTAATCAGGGGGCGTTGAAAATGTTGATCGAAGGCTATGCGCGCGAGGCCGGAGTGCGCAACCTGGAGAAACAGCTACAACGTATTATTCGCAAAGCAGTGGTCAAGCTATTGAAAGGTCCCGACACGCTAAAAATACGCATTGGCAAAGCCGAGATTGAAGAATACCTCGGCCCACCCATGTTTCGACAAGAACGCATGATCAGCGGCGTGGGTGTGGTCACCGGTCTGGCCTGGACCAGCATGGGTGGCGCAACCTTGCCGATTGAGGCCACCTGTGTCCACACGATTAATCGCGGTTTCAAACTCACTGGCAAGCTTGGTGAGGTCATGCGCGAGTCGGCGGAAATAGCCTACAGTTATGTCATATCAAACCTCGATACCTATGGGTGTGATCTGGAGTTCTTCGATAAATCGTATATTCATATGCATGTACCGGAAGGGGCAACGCCGAAAGACGGCCCCAGCGCCGGTGTTACGCTGGCCACCGCTTTGATCTCGCTGGCGCGCAATCAGCGAGTGCCACGGCGCCTGGCGATGACCGGCGAAATCACGCTGACAGGGCAGGTATTGGCGGTAGGTGGTATTCGCGAAAAAGTGATTGCAGCGAGAAGAAGCAAGATCGGCGAGTTAATTTTACCCGAAGCCTGCCAACGCGACTACGACGAACTCCCCGACTATATCAAGAAGGGCTTAACGGTTAACTTCGCTGAGCACTATAATGACGTATTCGAGATAGTATTCGGCGCTAAATAGCGGCCTTCAGCGCGACAAATCGGCAGGATAGTCGATTAATAGGCTATGTCCATGTAGCCAACCTGCTAATGCAGGCCAGCTAACGCTGTTCCAGTTTGCTCCAGGCAAACTGGTGCACAGCCATAGGCTGCCCGATAGGGCGGGCCACATGGACGTGGCGCGTGATTAAGGTCGCACCTACAACCAGAGTTTTTATGCCTGCGGTATTGAGTAAAGAAAAATGGCTAGCCCCGGTACTGGTGTTGCTAATCGGCGCAGCCTTATCCTGGTTTTTACTAACAGGCAAACCAAAGCCTGAAGCACGTCCAATAGGCGAACCCGTGGCGCAACGGGTCGAAGTATTGCGCGTCAAACCGGGTAAGCACACCTTGACGGTAACCACCCAGGGCAGCGTTGCACCACGCCGGGAAATTGATCTCGTTGCGCAAGTGGCGGGCACCGTGCAAGCCGTTGCCGGTGATTTTGCCGCCGGTGGATTTGCCGATGCCGGCGAAATGCTGGTGCAAATAGATCGGGCCGACTACGAAATCGCGCTGATGCGTGCCAAAGCGATGCTTGCCGATGCAGAACAGAATTTGGCCACCGTCAAAGGCCAGGCGCGGCAAGCCAAGCGTGAGTGGCGTGATGTTGGCAATGCCGAAGCCAACGCCTTGTTTCTCAAGAAGCCACAGGTAGCCAGCGCTCAGGCGCAGTTAGCTGCCGCCAAGGCCGATCTACGCAAAGCGCAGCTCGACTTGCAACGCACGCAAATCAGTGCGCCGTTCGCCGGCCGTATTCGAGAGAAGCTGGTCGATATCGGCCAATATGTCACACCGGGCTTGCCTGTAGCGCGCGTGTACGCGACGATGTGGTTGAAGTAAGGCTGCCGCTAACTGACCGTCAAGTCGCGCTGCTTGATCTGCCTCTGGATTCGCGCACCAAGAACGCCGCGACCAAGGCGCCGGTGACCCTGACTGGCATATTCGGCGGCAAAACATGGCAATGGCAGGCCTACGTCACCCGCACAGAAGCGAGTATTGATTTGCAAACCCGTGTGATCTATGCGGTAGCCGAAGTACCTGAGCCGTATGCCGAACAAGCAGACAGTCAACGGCCGCCGTTGGCAATAGGGCAATTTGTCGAAGCGGAGCTTGGCGGTAAAAGCCTGGATGATGTGCTCGTTCTGCCGCGCTCTGCGCTACGCCCCGGTGACGTAATCTGGCTTGCAGAAGACGAAAAACTCAACATAGCGTCTGTGCAAATTCTGCAAACGACTACTCAGCAAGTGGCAGTGCGTGGCGATTTCGATGCAGCGGTGGATGTAATTGTGTCTCCGTTGGCGCTTGCAGTTGCCAGCATGCCGGTCGCGCCGACGCCTGCCAACCCCGGTGCGCTAGCGCTAGACCGCAAACCTACCGCGTTCACGCCAGCAGCAAGCGAGTCCGCTTTGTGAACAAAATAGTCGCCTGGTTTGTGGCTAACCCTATAGCCGCTAATATCCTTATGGTATTGATTATCGTCGGCGGCATCACCACCATACCTACCGTCAACAAAGAGTTTTTCCCCGAACACGAGCTGGATACAGTCCTTGTCAGCGTCGTCTATCCAGGCGCCGGGCCGGCGGAAATCGAGCAGCAAATTTGCATCCGTGTCGAAGAGGTGGTCGATACGATTGACGGCATAGACAAAATTCGCTGCACGGCTCGCGAGGGTCTTGGCCAGGTTACGATTGAAGTGAACAGCCAATACGACTCGTTGCGGGTATTGAATGAAACCAAGTCGCGAGTTGACGCAATCACTACATTCCCTGTGGAGTCTGAACGACCGCAGGTTAGCGAAGTGTTATGGCGTTCGCGGGTTATTAGTATCGGTTTGGCGGCCAATATTGGCGAAGCCAACCTGAAAGAGCTTGGCTATCAGCTTCGTGATGAAATTTCAGCCTTGCCCGAGGTTCAACTGGTCGAGCTCGAACAACCGCGCAATTACGAAGTTGGAATCGAAATATCCGAAAAAGACTTACGTCGCTACGCGCTGACTTTTAGCGATGTGGCCAATGCTTTGCGCGGCTATTCCATCAATTTGCCTGCCGGCAAGCTGCGTACCAGCGACGGCGATGTACAGCTGCAAACGCGCAGCCAGGCATATTCGGGACAGGAATTTGCCGATATTGTGTTGCTTAAGCAACTGGACGGTACACGTGTCAAACTGGGCGATGTCGCGACCATAAAAGATGGTTTCGAAGAAACCGATGTTGTAAGTCACCTGAACAATATGCCGTCGTTGCAACTGGATATCTATCTGACCTCCAACCCTGATATCACCGCCACCAGCAACGCGGTACGCGCGTTTGTCGAGCATCGACAGCCGACCTTGCCACCCGGCGTTACCCTCGTCGTCTGGCGCGATATGAACGAGTCTTTCGAGGGTCGTTTGAAAACGCTGTTTTCCAGTGGTTTGAGCGGCTTGGCTCTGGTGTTCATCTTACTACTATTGTTTTTGCGGCCACTGCTGGCGTTTTGGGTGTCGGTGGGTATAGCGGTGGCTTTTCTAGGCGCCATTTGGATGCTGCCTGCCGCCGGTGTTAGTTTTAACATTATTTCTCTGTTCGCGTTTATTCTGATTCTAGGTATTGTCGTTGACGATGCCATCATTGTAGGTGAATCGGTGTATACCTCGCAGACTAGTGGGTTACCCGCCGCAGCGGGCGCGGTCGCAGGCGCCAGCGCAGTGCTAAAACCTGTAATCTTTGCTGTGCTCACGACCATGATTGTATTCGGCGCTTTCTTTTTTATGCCGGAAGACTCACCCGAACCGGTTCATATTGGTACCGTCGTACTGCTGGCGTTGGCGTTTTCCATACTTGAATCGCTATTTATACTGCCCAGCCACCTCGCTCATATGGGGCCGGAGCGCCCCAATCGGATTGTCTGGTTGCGCGGTCTTGAGCGGTTGCGCGCCAGACTGGCAAAGGGTCTGGCTTTGTTAATCACGCAATACTATGTTCCTTTTTTGGATCGCTGCTTGCACCGCAGCGGTCTGACGCTGGTGGTATTCGCGGTCGCCTTTCTTGTGCCAGCGACGTATTTTCTAGGTGGCTGGATGCAATCCAGCTTTTTCCCGCGGGTGACGACAGATTCTATTTATACTCAAGTGCGCATGCCCGAGGGCAGTCCATTTAGCCAGCTGAAGGAGGTTGTGAACCATATCGAAGCGCAGGCGCAGCGGCTTAAAACCGAGTTAAACGCTGGGCCCGTGCCCTTTGCGGGTATCATTCAAGTCCGTGCTGATGGCGACACGGCGCGCGCAGCACTTGAGCTGATCAATCCGGAGCAACGCAGCAGCACTAACGAGGAGTTAAAGCAACGGTGGCTGAAATATATTGGTGACATACCCGCAGCGGAGGAGTTGGAAGTAATTGCATCGTTCGGGTCGCGCGGCAAACCGATCGAATTGGAACTGAGCGCGCCGGTGGTTGAGACATTATTGCAAGCCAGCGCTGAGCTCAAACAAGAGTTGGCACGCTACCCTGGCGTGATTAACATTCGCGATAGCCTCGAAAATGCTCGTCCTGAAATCGTGCTTAAACTGAAACCGCTGGGCGAATCTTTAAATTTGAGTCTCGCCGACGTGGCGCGCCAGGTGCGGCGCGGTTTTTATGGAGAAGAAGTACAGCGCATACCTCGCTTGCGAGAAGACGTCAAGGTCATGGTACGCTACCCGCGTGCCGAGCGTGAGTCCATCCATAGCGTGTTACAGATGCGTATCCGTACACCCGATGGTATGGAAGTGCCATTTGAGACGATCGCCGAAGTAAGTTACTCGCCTAGCTATCGCAAAATCGAACGCGTCGACCGCAAACGGCAGGCGCTGGTAACCGCCGATTTGCAACCTGGCGGCGAAGCAAGTGCAATCGTTAGCGAGTTACTGCAAAAAAATGTGCCCGATTTGCAGGCGCGTTATCCAGGCTTGCAAGTGAAACTAGAGGGCGAACAACAAGAAGAAGCCGAGTTTAAAAGCACCATGCTCAGTTTGCTGTTCGCAACGGCGATTATTATTTACGGCCTGATGGCCGTTGTGTTTCATTCCTACTGGCAACCGTTGTTAATTGTGACCGCCATTCCATTTGGTATTGTCGGTGCTATTCTGGGCCATGTGCTGATCGGCCGCGAAGTGAGTATGTTCTCGCTGATGGGCATCATCGCCTGCGCAGGGGTAGTGGTAAACGATAATTTGGTGCTGATAGATCGGGTGAACCGCTTGCGAGACGACGGCATGACCTTATGGAGTGCATTGCTGCAAGGCTCTGCCGACCGTTTTCGTGCGATTGTGCTAACTTCTCTCACGACATTTGTTGGCTTGCTGCCCATACTGACGCAGACCAGTATCCAGGCGCAGTTTTTGATCCCCATGGTCATTTCGTTAGCCTTCGGCGTATTGCTGGCCACGTTTGTGACGCTTCTGTTTACCCCTGTATTTTATTTGCGATGCGAATCGGGTGTTAATCGTCTGAAAAATGGCGCTGCCGGTTTCAAGGGACGACTACTGCGGTTTGCCAGTGATTAGTGTCGTGAACCCTCGGCGCTAGCCGTGCTGGAAATCTGGCAAGGCGTTCTTCTGTTATTAGTCGGCTCTGCCGCCGGCTTTATGAACGTGATAGCCGGGGGCGGCTCACTGCTGACCGTGCCGGTTATGCTGTTCATGGGAGTTCCAGGACCGGTCGCGAATGGCACCAATCGAATCGCCATTCTCGCGCAAAATGCTACCGCCATAGCCACTTTTTTTCGTGGCGGCTATTCCGACTTTAAATTGAGCTTATCACTGGCTTTGGCCGCCGTTCCCGGCGCTGTCGTTGGCGCGTCAGTCGGAGCCAATTTGGATGGCGTCTGGTTCGATCGGATTGTCGCGCTGGTGATGATTGTCGTGCTTGTGCTGATGGCCACCGAAAAAAAGACGAACCCGATCGCTGAGTCGAACCCGCCAAGCGGTAAACGTTTGCTAGCCGGTCACATTTGTATGCTTGGCGCAGGGTTTTGGGGTGGCTTTATTCAGCTCGGTGTGGGTTTTGTATTAATGCCCATACTGCACCGTGTGCTGGGTTTTGACCTGGTGCGGGTCAATATGCACAAGGTGTTTATCATTTTTGTCTATACCGTTACTGCCTTGGCAGTATTTGCGGCCAAAGTAGAGTTGCTGTGGATGATGGGCCTGTGTCTGGCGGTAGGGAATTCCGTCGGAGGTTGGTTCGGTGCTCGCGTTTCCATCGATAAGGGCAGTGTATGGATCAAGCTGGTGTTTAACGCGGTACTCGTTTTGTTTATTGTTAAGTTGCTGTTTTTTTCGCAGTGAAGCTGTGACACTACTTGTCCGCAAGCAAAACCGGAGCAGCACGATGGAATGGCAATATTGGTTGGTGATCGCAGTTGTTGTTGGGCTGACAATTCACACCATAACAAGTGCTTGGCGGCGACTACGCGACAGCGAAAAAATGCTGAAAAATGTGGACAAAAGCAAACTGAAAAACCTCGACAGTGACGGTTGGGATGATAATTAGTTGCAGTTTTGACACAAATTCATGCGTTTCCATTGCAGTCGTGGGAAAGTGTGCTGCGAAATGTAAAATACTCGCCAAACAAGGCATCCTTGTCTGCAAGTAAATGCAAATTATGTGCTTCTGTGTCACGTTTGGTGAAAAGTTATGTTGTCAGCGGTGCTAGTTGTAATTAAAGTGGCCGTTCTTCATCGAAGTTCGCTCATGGGAGGGCGTAATCATTATGAAATATTCAGTTAAGAAAAAAGTCACCACAGTGGCGAGCGTGGCCTGTGTCAGTTTGCTCATGGCCGCGTGCGGCAGTGATGCACCTGATCAGGCTGCCGTGGAAGACGCTCTGCAGGAAGGTACTGAAGCTGCGGGTGAAGCCATTGGTGGTGCAGCAGCAGACGCTGAAGAACTCGTTGAAAGCCAAGCGGGGGCTATTGAAGGCGCTATGGACAACGCGGGTGAAGCCGTCAGTGACGCCATGGATGCTGTCGGTGACCGTGTGGAGCAGCCAGCCAGTTTCGACGGCGCTGCCGACCAGATTGATGGAGCTGCGGGGGCTGCGGGTGACGCTGGCACCGAGCAGAGCCTGGAAAACACTCTAGATGACGCCAAAAAGCGTCTGGACAGCGCAAAAGAAGAAATTCAAGGCGCGCAAGAGTAATAATAACGCCCGGCCGGTCATGATCCCCGGCCTTTTCATCAATTAGAAATTCAATCACCTCCTTCTGCAAGGAGGTGGTTGTTTCTACATTATTTAGCTACCCACCAATCGGTCGCACCGAGGCCGCATACAGCAAACAATCGCTGATCGCGATGGTTGGGTTGCTGGTGACCATAAAAAGCTTTAGCGGCCGCAGCGGGTAAAGACCGCCTTCGCGTACGGTAAAATAGTGGCTCAGCACATTGTCTCCCGCCGCGCTATTCACTTGTAGGATATCCTCACCTTCTTCGCCTAGCCAGGCCAGCAAGGTATCGGATTCGACAACGCCAAAATTAAATTTCTCAACATCGCTTGGAATAGTAAGGTGGGCGCCGGCGACTGGCTGCTCGGCAAAAGCGATAATCGTATTCTCAGCCAATTCCAACCGAATAGGGTGCAAATAAACATCCATCGTGTCGTCGCGTTCGATGAACTGCAGCACATCGGTATCGAACAGGTAGCGTTGCAAACCGTCTTCTGCCAGTTGGTGTGCGGCGGGGTCCTGTGCTCCACCACACTCGATCGTGACCACCGGCATGTTCGCGTCACTGATTTCCATTAAACTTTTTAGCCTGTGGTCGGTAATGACCATACGGCGGGTAAATAGCGCAACCAGCGCCCGGTGAGCTGAGTCGTCGTAGGTGACAACGCCAAATGCCGGGCCGCTGCCCGACGTGTTGTGTATGTCGATCAGGCATTCTGGTTTTTGTTGGTCGAGTATTTGCAAAAAGTGTTCGGCGATCTTGCCCGGATAATCACCGAATGCTGCTCTGAAACACCGATTGAGATCACGCTGGCCGGGCACCATGCGGTGCTTGAACAGTTCTTCGTGCAGTGCCGCCTGCACCGAGCCAATAAAGCAAATAATGTTAACCGCGGGCTGTTCGCCACTCTGCAGCCATTGATGTACCGCGCGTAAACCAGATGGTTCGTTACCGTGTAACAACGTTGCTATGGCGCGGGTGCGGGTTGGGTCTTTGCCAGGCTTGCTGATTAAGGTTGGCCCGGTCAGCTGGTGCAGGAATGCTTCTATAGTATCAGCAACCTCGCTCGGCGCCGGGTTGGGCAAAAAATGGATACGCGGCTTTAGCACGATCTGGGTAGCTTCTGACAGTTGTTCTGTAGTATCACTTTAAGCCTTATCATGTAAACGTGGGGTACAGTGAGTGCATTATTTTAACCTATTCCGGATAGAGCCTTACTATTACATCAATGCTGCGTCGCTTTCGACCAATTGAACCGATGGGCGATGGCCATGCGTATAAAATCGCAACAATTGTCCAGGCCGCGAACAGGTAGAAAACCATCAAGGTAAAAATTACCGCCGACGGTTGCTTCCTGTCGAAGCCACGCTAACATGACGCGTCAATGAGCACCATAATAGCGAACTCCGCCAGGTTGATGCAGGAATACAAGAGGGTGCGCAAGCAGTCAACGGCGTTGTGCGAGTCTTTATGTGTCGAAGACTACGGTTTGCAGGCCATTGCTGAAACAAGTCCGCCTAAGTGGCATCTAGCTCACACCACCTGGTTCTTTGAAACCTTCTTGCTAAAGCCATTTGCTACCGACTATGTGCCGGTAAACAACGCCTACGAATATCTTTTTAATTCCTACTATAACGGCGTTGGTCAGCAGTATGCGCGTGCTCAGCGTGGCCTACTGTCGCGCCCGACGGTAGACGAGGTTTTTCAATACCGCGCCGTGATAGATGTACAAATGCTGGACCTGTTGGCTGATGAAGGCCACAAAGATAGCGCTACGATTCTGCAGCGTGCAGAACTTGGGCTCCATCATGAGATGCAGCACCAGGAGCTCCTGCTCACCGACCTGAAATACAGCTTGGCGCAAAATCCGATGTATCCGGCGTATCACTCAATAGAGTCATACTCGACCCGCCACTTGGATGTAGCGTTAGCCTATTCGGATTTTGCCGGCGGGCTTGCGAGCTTGGGTACGAACAACGATGATGAGCTGTTTTGTTTTGACAACGAAACGCCACGCCACAAAGTGTATTTGGCGCCATACGCGCTGTCTAACCGGCCAGTAACAAATGCCGAATACCTGCAGTTTATGCAGGATGATGGCTACCAGCGCGCGGAATTATGGTTGGCCGACGGCTGGTCGAAGCGACAGCAAGAGGGTTGGTGCACTCCCTTGTATTGGCAACAGCAAGCCGGTAGCTGGTTGGTGTTTACGCTGCATGGCCTTGTGCCGTTGAACCTAACGGAGCCGGTATGCCATGTAAGCTTCTATGAAGCCGACGCCTACGCCCGCTGGGCCGGTGCGCGCTTGCCAACCGAAGCCGAATGGGAACACGCCGCAGACAGCGAGAAGTTTGCCGGCCATTTTGTTGATATGCATCGTTTGCAGCCGCACGGCGCGAGCGACAAAGGCAACAGTATGCAGCAGTTATTTGGTGATGTATGGGAATGGACTGCCAGCAGCTATGGGCCTTATCCCGGCTTTATTGCAGCTGCCGGAACCATCGGTGAATACAACGGCAAGTTTATGTGCAATCAAATGGTGTTACGTGGCGGCTCATGCGTCAGCGATCGGCGTCACATTCGAGTCAGCTACCGGAATTTTTTCTACCCGCCCGACCGCTGGCAGTTTTCTGGCATTCGCCTCGCTCACTAAACTAATTCTGGTAACAAACTATGGCCCTAGACGAAGCGCTGTGCGAGAGAAAAATTACCCATCACAAGGATCCTATCGTCAGCCACGACGTGCGTGTCGAACTTTTGATGGGGTTGAAAAAAAAACAAAAGGCAATAGCACCCAAGTATTTTTACGATACCCATGGCAGCGAGCTGTTTGAGCAAATAACCCAGCAACCAGAGTACTATCCGACACGCACAGAGAAACGATTACTGCAACAACACAGTGTTGATATCGCTGCCACGCTGGGTGCTGACTGCGTGCTTATCGAGCCAGGCAGTGGTAGCTCGGAGAAAATTGAATTGTTGTTGCCCGCCGTGCGACCAAACGCTTACGTGCCTATTGAAATATCGGAAGCGCCACTGCACGCTGCAGCCAAACGGCTATCTTCGAGCTTTCCCTGGCTGCAAATTCACGCCGTTTGCGCCGACTATACCAACGGTGTGAGCCTACCGGAGGAGTTGCTGGATGAGCGTCGCGTGCTGTTCTACCCTGGTTCGACTATTGGCAACTTCGAGCCCTTGCAAGCCGTACATTTTTTGCAACGTCTACGCAAGTTATGCAGCCATGATGGCGGTTTGCTGATCGGCGTTGATCTGCAGAAAGATCCTGATATGCTGCACGCCGCCTACAATGACGCCAGCGGCATAACGGCGGCATTCAATCTGAATGCGCTGCGTCATATTAATCGTGTGGCGGATGCAAATTTTGATACCAGTGCATTCGTTCATCAGGCGTTATACAACAGCGAGGCCGGGCGTATCGAAATGTACTTACAAAGTGTACGACAACAACGCGTGATCATCGCCGGCGAGTGTGTAGAGTTTGCCGCCAACGAGCGCATACTGACCGAGTACTCGTACAAATATACAATTCCATCGTTTCGTCAAATAGCGGCGGCTGCAGGTTTCAAGACCGGGCAATATTGGACTGACCCGGAGCAACTGTTTAGCTTGCATTACTTCACTCTGGCAACAGCTTATCCCGGTCCAGATGTATTACCCCGCAAGCAATGCGAGCGCCTGCCGCACCGGTAGGTTGTGAATTAAGATCATCGGCATCAGCGTGCACAATAACCGCTTTGTTGAGTATTGAGTTGTCGCCGGAAAAACTCAATTCGGCGGCTTCTATTTCGGCGCTTGCGTCGCCTTCTTCGTCGGCAGTGATATTGCCCAAGTCACCCACATGATGCGCCGCCGACCCCGGCGCGCCATGCTCACTAGCGGCCGGATTGAAATGGCCGCCTGCTGACTTGCCGTCGGGGGCCGAACAATCGCCAATTTCGTGAATATGGAAGCCATGATCGCCTGGGCTCAGTCCTGTCACTTTCAGTGTGACGCGCATGGCCGTTTGATCGGCATTCGGCTCAAACGTCACCGCGCCCGCAGTCGCGTTGCCCTCGGTGGGATTCAACGTCGCAGTTGCGCTTTCTACCTGGGCGAACTGCGCAACCTCTTCCTCCTCGATAGCGGCCACAGTTTTTTCGAGCTCTTGCGCCGCGGCGGTATTGGATTGTTCGGTTTTTTCCGCGCAGGCTATCAGCGCTGCCAGACTGACTACTAATGTACCGTTGAGCAGACGTTGCGTAATAGAGTGCATAGTGTCTCAGAACCTTATTGTGTAGTTGAAACAGATTGCTACATTAACACCTAGTTCGGAGTGAGGCTATTTTGTGCAGTAATTGCGACCATAGTCGCTATCGCAAATGAGTCTTTTATTGTCGCAGCGACTGTAGTCAAGACTGAGTTTGCAAACCAACCCAATCTACCAGCTACATTCCTCGCGCGCGATTGGATCGCGTACTTCGCTACCGTCTTCAGCGGTGTAAAGCTCAAAACAATCACCGTTCACATCGCGCAACAAACGGCGGTTGATGGTCTCTGTGCGCACGGTACGCGCTGGTTGGTACACACGCCGCTCAACGTAGCGTGGGTGATTGTGGGCACGGTGCACGCTGTTAGCGATCAAAGAGCCAAGTAGTATGCCGCCAACCAAGTATTCGCCATGATATGAATGGTGTCGGTGGGTACGCCGGTACCTGCGTGGATAGTAACTATGATGGCCGCGGTGATGTCCTCCACGATGCCCATCGTAGCCATAGTGGCCGTAACTATGGCCGCCGCCCGCAAGCGTGGTTGAGCTGGTTGCCAATAGGGCGATGGTTACTAAAACAGGCGCGATAAGATTCATATGTGCCTCCGGCTGTCTACTTAATAGGCTGTCTTATATTTAGTCTACAAGTCTAGCCTGAATAGACGCTGAATCATTGGACCTTTTATACTGTCTCGCGAGTTAACTGCGGCGAGTGTTTTTTATGAAAGAAGCTTATGTTTGCTGGCGTTGCGGCGCGCATTTGGTGGAATTGATATTACCGATGTCACGCCGTGAAGAATGCCCATCCTGTGCGGTGGATCAGCATGTATGCAAGATGTGTCAGTCCTATGCGCCAAACTTGAGTGACGGCTGCTCGGAAGAACGTGCCGAGGAAGTCACCGACAAAGAGCGCGCCAATTTTTGTGATTACTTTAGCCCCATGACCAATGTCTATAAAGCCAAGGAGTCTCCCGATTCTACGGAGCAGCTCGACGATTTATTTGGCGATTCGGATGCGCCATCCACGACAGCAGATCAATCGGAGGCCGCTAAAGCTCGCGCCGAGTTGGATAATTTATTCTCTAAGGACTAGTACCCCTCAAGGTGTTATTGCCTAATGCAGTCATTCCAAAAGCGGTACCAGCATGCGCCAGTATTTTCGCACCATGCCTATGCGCATTTCCTTTCGGTCTGTTCAAACCAATTCAGCATAGCTGCCGCAACTTGCAGTCCATTCTTCTCGAACAGTATTTCGTGGTACACGCCGTCAAGGACTTCACGCTGTTTTGCCGGGCAGCGCAGGCGCGCGTAAAGGTCGGCGCTAATCCACGGTTCGACAATCTTGTCTTCGGCGCCGTGCCAGATAGCGACCGGCGTTTTAATTTTGTGCACCTGTTTTTTTATGTACTCTATGGTTCGCAGGTAATCGGAAAAGAAACGGGCCGATACTTTATTGTGCACTAATGGATCTTCCTGGTAGTCACGCACAACGGCAGGATCGGCGCACACAAGTGTTGGGTCAATTTCATTGGCCAATACCAAGGTTGGCCATATTTTGCTCAATGTTGCCGCGCTAATCACCTTCCAGGCCGGCATTGGCAAAGATACATCGGTGGCTGGCCCAGACAATGCGAGGCATTGAACAGTTCCGGGGTATAGCAATTGATATAGTATTGCGACAGCTCCACCCATGGAGTGGGCAACCAGAAACCGGCGGCCTTGATATTGGCTGATGAGTTGCTGCAAATCGTGCGCGAAGTTCTTCCACTGCGACACATGGCCGCGCTCACCGGCGCTGCGACCATGCCCACGGTGGTCAAGCGCATGCACGTTGTAGCCCTCTGCACGCCAGAACTCTGCGAGGTGTTGGTAACGCTGGGCGTGCTCGCCTAGACCGTGGGCGACGAAAATATGTTTGTCTGACACAGTGTTTAACCAATGATAAGTCGCGATTTGCAAACCATCGTGGCTAACAAGGGAGTGTTGCTGCATGGGTGTTGCCACACAATTGCGTTCAAGCGCAGTATTGAGGTATTCCATTTGGCGAAGTGTATATCTGCTTACCCTCGTGGCGGGGTTAAATATTGTTAAGTAGGCGTCGCGAACTTATCTTGGTGTTCTTGCTGGCGTGTATGTGCGTGGCTTGTGCTCGGTCTGGGCCCGCGTCGAAATTGTCTGATTACCTGCAACGCTTGTCTCGCGTGTTAGAAATGGAGTTGCCCTCTGGCAGAAATGATGCGCTCGCTAAAATGCCGGCAAGACGTGAGTTGCAGCTAAAATTAACACAACCGAAAATCGACCTGTTGGAGTTTTTACGGCTGGCGGATTGTCATTTGCAGCGCCTGGTAGCAGCGCGCAATAGTAGCCTTGGGAAATTAGCGCAGCCATCGCAACGTTTAATATACGAGCTTGAATTTTTGCAACATGGCGCGTCCTGTGCCGCATTATTGCGAACTAAGGGGCGCGACGATCTCGCACAAAAACTTAACGACGTACTGCGCGAAAAGCGCAAACAGCTACCGGCAGTGATATGGCGGGCGACACTGGGTGGCAGCGAAATGCGTACCTTCTGGCAGGTACCGAATGCGCTCGGCGATTATCCCGCCGCGACTGCTAGCGCGGTGCCAACGGCTATGGCCCGTTTGCTGCGTCGTGTGGAGCGCTGGCTAGGCGGAGATTGGCAAGTAAGCGGCGTTGCGCTAGAGCGCGATTTGCAGCTGCTTAAATCCAGCGATGGAGGAGCGCTATTGCGAGCCTGGAAGTTGCTAGAGCAGGGGCTAGGGCGTGGCACTGTGCTGTTGCAAAACCGTTTGACCGAACGGCCATTGTGTTTCAACGGGCAGCCAAGCCGTCGGGCACGGATTTTATTTAACGTAGTGCAGCAAAAATTTATCGCTGAGCTACAACCGTGGGCTGTGGATCTGAATCGTCGCCGCTATGAATTGTTGCCGACGATCACGCAACTGGAACAAACACTAGCGACTGCAGAGCCAGCTAGCTATCGTCGTTGGCGCCGGCAGCGTGACGAGCGGTTTAACGCTGCGTTTGCCGCGCCGCGGCAACATGTCGCCGCGTTACAGCCGTTATTCGAACAATGCGGTTTGGCGCCCGGTGAGGCGCGATAGATTTTATTCTTCTACCCAGGTCCAGCGCAGAGGCTCGCCGAAATCGTCGTAAATAAGTTTCCTGCGTGGTTTGGGTTTTACCGGCTTTAGCTTGGCCGGTTTAGCGTGACGACGCGCTTCGATGGTTTTGACTACTTCGGTCAATGGCGTGGCGTCACGAGTGGGTTCACCGGTTTGAAAGGTAGTGGGTCGCAATGGGCCGGTTGCCCCGTCCCGGCCGCTGATGCCGCGCGGAATTTCATGTACCTCGCCACCTTGTTGAACGTAGGCGTCGGTCAGCTCGGCAATTTGCTTGCGCAGGTCGGATTTTTTCGGCGGCAAGTCCACGGCATTATCAAAATATGTTTGCACTCAACCCATAAGCATAGCACCGTTGATAAGCGGCTGCGCGATTAACCGCATGGTTTTGCCGGTTTCGCGAAAAGCTCAAACCCTGTTCAATTCGGAAAGCGCAGTGCCACAGTTTAGTTCAATTTTTAAGGTCGCGATTGCATCGGCACGGGTGACGCCCTGGTTAATTATCGCAATCGGTTTGCCGAGCTGCTGCGCGGCTTTGCAAAAACGGTAGCCTGAAAATACCTGTAGCGAAGAACCGATAACCAGCAGCGCATCGGCGGCTGTCAGTGAGTCCAGCGCTTGCTGAACGCGGGGTTTCGGTACTGAAGCGCCGAAGAACACCACATCGGGCTTGAGGATTCCGTCACAGGTTTGGCAGTTTGGCACCGTAACCTTGGCTAAATCCAGGGCGTCAACATCGGCATCGCCGTCGGGGCGCATTCTGCTAACGCTCTCGCTGAGTTTCGGGTTGGTGGCCACCAAACGTCGTTGCATATCGGTGCGTGCAGATTTTGCATCGCATTGCAGGCAAATCACTCGCTGTAGACTACCGTGCAAATCTATCACCGCTTGGCTACCGGCTGCCTGGTGTAAGCCATCAACATTTTGCGTGACAAGCTGGGAGATGCGCCTTGTCTTTTCCATTGCGGCCAGCGCGGTATGGGCAGCATTGGGTTGCGCGCGCTGCACATATTGCCAACCCAGCAGGCTGCGTGCCCAATAGCGCTGGCGCGCTGCGTGATTGTGGACAAAATCCTGGTGCTGGATTGGATCGCTACGCAGCCAGCGGCCACTGTGGTCGCGGTAGGCAGGAATGCCAGAATCAGTGCTGACGCCGGCCCCGGTCAACACCCACAGACGTGGATGTTGTTGCGCAAAGGTGGCCAACTCAGAAAGTGTTGTTGGCATGCTTCAGCATCGCGGCTTAGGTTGCGACAATAACGCGCAATCCATCGAGCCGTAAGCGTAGCGATTGAATAAGACGGTTTAGATCCTGCAACTCGCGCTGGAAAAAATCTATCTCGCTGGCGCGCACATTGGGATTGACAAGCCGCAATGCTTCGAGGCGATGAATTTCCTCATTCAGCAAATGGGTAGAGCGAGCGCTGGCGTCCTGCATAATTGTGTCGAGTTGCGCAGCCGCCAAGTCTTCGCTTTGGCGTACCAAATCCTGCAATTGCTCGGCGCGGGCGCGCACAATCTTGACTGAGGTCTTCTTATCCACCCGGGTTTTGAGAGCTTTCATTGCATCGTGGCTGACAATTGATGCGAGGTCTTTGCCCCTTTCATCGAGTAACACGCGCACTGTGGTAGGTGGCAAGTAGCGACTGGTTTGCTGCGGGCTTTCCAGCACGAACAGGCTTTCAAGCAGCAGTGTGCCGGGATTGACCTTTGGCAGCTTAATGGCTGTAACCGCCGTGTTACCCAATTCATTGTCCAACACCATTTCCATGGCGCCGATAACCATGTCGTGCTCCCAGGTGAGAAAATGAATGTCTTCCACCGCTAGCGCTGTGTTGCGGTCGTAGGTTAGGGTCATGCCTTCGTCGGGTAGCAGCGGAAACGGCGCAATCATGTTTTCTGCTGGGCGCACAATTATAGCTTGCTCGCTGTGTGGCTCGCTGACAGCGCCGAAACAGTCGAACACCGCTTCCATATACTCGGCTAGGGTTGAGTTGGCATCTTCGGCTAACGCCTGCTGGGTTAGCGCGCCGGCCAGCGCCGGGCGGCAGGAGTTATACTCCAGCAGGCGATCGCGGCCCTTGTGCAACTGCTCGTTCAGAGCGTGGTGGATGGTCTTGGTTTGCGCAATCAGCTCTTCGGCGTCGCTGTTTTGTTGCACTACATCTTGCAACAAGGCTTCGACTTTGGCATACACTGCGTGGCCGGCGGGGCAGGGGTGTTCAAAGGCGCCCAGCCCCTCGTGGTACCACCGCAACAAAATCTCCTGCACGCTGTTTTGCAAATACGGCACATGGATACGAATAGCGTGGGTTTGTCCGATGCGGTCCAATCGACCTATGCGCTGCTCGAGCAAGTCTGGGTTTAGCGGCAGGTCAAACAGCAACAGATGATGGGCAAACTGAAAATTACGACCCTCGCTGCCAATCTCAGAACAGATAAGCAACGGACTGCCGAACTCCAGATCAGCAAAGTATGCTGCGGCGCGGTCGCGTTCTATGATTGTCATTCCTTCATGGAATACAGCGGCGTGCATGCCAGTTTTAACCCGCAGCGCCTCAGCGATATCTAATGCTGTATTCGCTGTTGCAGTGATGATCAACAGTTTCTCATTACGCATAGTTTTGGTGGTTTCGATCAGCCAGCCAATGCGCGAATCCACTTGAGTCCACGGCACGCCGTAGTCGTCACGCTGGCGATAAGCTTGCTCTGGCAGTAGCGCTGTCAATATTTCGGCGTCGTATGCCGCTGGCGCAGGCAAGGGGTAGGCCGTTAACGCCCTGCCTGGAAAGCCCTTGACGGCAGCGCGGGTATTGCGAAACAACACGCGCCCGGTGCCATGCCGGTCGAGCAGATGTTCGAGTAAATCGTAACGTGCCTGTTCGTCGTCGGGATTGCTTTGCAGGCGCTCGATCAGTTCGCGGTTGTCACCCTCGCCAATTGTGTCTTCGAGCACGTGCCAGTTCGCCTCATGCAGCGTGCCGTGTTCCAGCAGCGCTTGTACCGCGTCGGCGATGGGTTCGTAACTTTGTTCTTCTTGCAAAAAAGCATCGAAGTCGGGGAATCGCTCAGGATCGAGTAGACGCAGACGCGCAAAATGACTTTCCTTGCCTAATTGTTCGGGTGTCGCGGTCAGTAGCAGAGCGCCAGCGGTTTGTTGCGCGAGCGCGGCGATCAATTCGTATTCGGGGCTGGCATGTACCGGTGTCCATGCTAAATGGTGGGCTTCATCAACTACCAGCAGGTCCCATTCTCCTTGCAAAGCGCTGGCGTAATATTGCGGGTGGTCGCGCAGAAAAGGCAAGCTGCACAGCACAAGCTGTTCCGTTAGAAAGGGGTTTTGCTCGGGGTCGGTGCTTAGCATTTCCTCGCAGCGTTTGGCATCAAACAGGCTGAAATGCAGGTTAAAACGGCGCAGCATCTCGACCAGCCATTGGTGTAGCAGACTCTCCGGCACCACAATCAATGCGCGTTGAGCGCGGCCGGTCAGCAGTTGATGGTGCAATATCAAACCCGCTTCAATGGTCTTCCCCAACCCCACTTCGTCGGCTAATAGCACCCGCGGCGCGTAACGGTTGGCCACTTCGTGGGCAATGTAGAGTTGGTGAGGAATCAAACTGGTGCGGCAACCCGTAAGCCCGCGCAGTTCGGAGTGACTGAGTTGACTGTGCTGCTGCCAGGTCTGGTAACGCAGTTCGAACCACTTGTCAGCATCGACTTGCCCGGCAAACAGGCGCTCCGTAGGGCGGCTAAGCTGCATGAAATTGTCCAGCTCGCTTTCTGCCAACGCGACTGGCGCGCCGCTGCTATCGATGCCCTGGTATAACAGCAAACCGTCTTTCTGCTCAATGCGGGTGACGGTTAGGCCTTGTCCGCCGTGGCTTTGAATTTGGTCTCCCTGGGTAAATCTGACGCGCGACAGTGGTGCCGTTTGTTTGGCATACGTGCGCGTCTCACCGGTAGCCAGAAAGACGATGGTGACAGCACGGTGTTCGACATCCACAACCGTACCCAAACCGAGCTGTAACTCCGCATCATTGATCCAGCGTTGGCCGATTACAAATTCATTCACGACTAGCACTACTAAAAATCAACTATGGTAGCGGAATCGCCCGCGAGTTTCACAGATCTGCATCAAACTTTACGATATTTTCTAAAGCGGCTTGCTACTATAAAACATCCTGAGTTGGCTGTACCACCTGTTGCCATGTAGGACGATTTTGCCAGTGGATATTGGGCGGATCGGCCAGCCCGAAAGCGGTGTGATTGATGGCATCATCTTGTTCCAGCGATCCCGCCCACTGCTGCATATCGGTGCCGAGTTCTGCTATCGTCTGTTGCAGGCTTGCGACCACGGCGGCACGGCAATCTTCCAGTTCGCTGCTGCCAGCGCACTTCAGTTGCCTATAGGTTGCTGTGCTTTCGCCCAACGCCATATCCAGTACTCGGCGCATATAGCCGTAGTAACCGCTTTGGAACGCCGAGCCAACTGGCCCGGGCTGGTTGTGCCGACCACCGACCATGACACCAGCGTTTTCGACAGCGACGATTTGCGGTAGTAAGGCGACGATCATGTTGCCCCACCAGGCATCCATAAACGCTACGGCGTCGCGATCTTCGTATTGTAAAGCGGGGGTGTCGAACCCGGGTCCGCTGCGGTCACGGCGCATGGCACCTAACTCGCGCGGACCATTGCGTACCCAGTCGCGAAGCACTTGAAGCGTTTGTTGTTCGAAGGCATCAAGGTCGCTGACGTCGCTGAGAATAGCGAACACTTGTGGCAGAATTTCCTGCCCGCGCAAGTCGCTGGTGCCCGCGTCGATCATTATTTCCACCATATTGGCGCGGGTAAGCAGCGGATTGCCGGGCTCGGCGCGTAAGGCTTGCAGGCGTTTTTCCAGCAGCAGCGAGCGGTACAGTGCACCATAGCCAACTTGGGTGTCGTGTGCGTAGAACCCCGGCGCTTGCGCATTGTTCCAGTTGACGAAGTAACCGGTCGGCGGATTGACCGCACGCGGGTGCGCCTCCAAGGGCAAGAAATTGTCGAAGCTGAAATCCGGATTGAGGCGACCGGTGCCGCTCTGCTGCCAATCGAACTCGCCGTCACCCCATTGCGGCAGATCGGGATGGATGCCGGCGGCGCGATTTGGCAACAAGCCGGAGTTAAAGTAGGCGATGTTGTTCGCGTCGATGTAGAACCAGCTAAATGTGCCGGTGAGTTTGTTGAACACGTCGAAGAAGGTATCCGGGTTGATCACTTCGTTGCGGCTGGTGGCGACGAAGGTAGCCACCGAATCAGGTTCACCAAAGAATGTCGAGCGCTGGATCGCCAAAGCCACTGGCGCGCCGCTCACTGTGGCGGTGGCGAATACCGGGCCATAATCTGGTGCGCGCAAAATGTCGCGGGTGACTTTCTGGTTGGCCATACCCGGTGTGGTCACATTGGTTTCGGCCGTCCACTCATCGCTGCGCCGTAACATCGGTGTACACACGCCGTTGTAGAGGTAACTAGTAGACGCGCGCGTTGCTGCGGTGCCGCCAGGCTCGCACAAACGCAATACGCGAATATCGGTGATGTCGTCGCCTGCGGAAGTGGCGCTCCATGCGTGATCGATACCGCGGCCAATAATGACGTACGGCAAACCGGCGAAGGCAACGCCGCGATTGTTTATGTCGCCGCCTTGCTGCGAAAACTCCATCAGTATTTGTGGAGAGAAGTATCCGGTTTGCGGGCCAAACACAGCGATGGGGTTGCCAGACGCGGTTTGATCGGCGTTGACTAAAATCGCGTTAGACGCCATTGTTGGAAAACTGTCAGCGCTTAGTGCCAGTCGCAGTCCTGCTAGTGTTGCTATCGCGCGTTCGCGACCGGCTTGCAATTGCGTTGCGGAGTAGGAGGTTAGTGATCGGTGGGGTACGCTCGCCACGATTTGCTTTTGATTGGACGCCGTTTTTATGTTTTCTAACACGGCCAACAGCGGCGAATCACCCAAAATGATTTCCAGTAGCGTCGGCGAAGCAGATGCTATTGTAACGCTATCCTCCACGACATCTTCGCGGAAATTAGGGCATTCAATATCGGCGCCCATCGCCATGCCCGGCTCCACGCAGTCTTCGATGATGAGCAGCTCTAGCTCTTCCAAGCTGTTGCTGTCGAACAGCACAGCGCCGGGAAATTGGTCGGAGAATTCTGGTGTCAGCGGGCAGGCGTCTTCGTCTATGATAGGCGGCGATTGGGTTTCGAAGGCGGTGTCAATCGTGTTCGGTCGCTCCGGGTCATTGGCTTGGCGTAGATCTCGCCACAACTGGCAGGCTTGCTCCGGTTCGCCGGGGAATAGCGCGCCCAGGCCATTGACAAGGCGAGCCTGTCGATATTCGCCACCACCGCCTGAAGCGAAAGTTGACTGCACCAACGCGGCCACTGCCAGCACATCGCGACCGGTAAATTTACGTAGCTCAAGACTCAGTCCCGCGTACTCGATAGGTATAGCTTCGGCTCCAGCCGCACCATTTTGCACGTCGTCTATGTATTGGTTAATGCCGTTGACGAAATCCAGCATGTCTTGCTGCGCCTGCTCGCCATCGACACCGAAGCGAACAGCGACTTGGTCGAGTTGGTCTTGCATTTCCTGTTCACTATAGCCCCCAAACTGGCCAAGCTCACGGTCTGACGAGTAATTGCCAGCCGCCGGGCCAACGAAGTCAGACATGCGACCGCGGCCAACGTGGCGTACCACGTCGATCAAAAACATGCGGTCGGTGGCCGTGGCATAGCCGGTGCCAAACATGACGTCCGATCGGGTGTCGCCAAAGATATGTGGCACGCCGAAGTCGTCGCGAGCAATGCGAGCCGTTAGAGTGCCGTCGCTTACGCGCTGTGGTGAATCAAAGACGCTTTCGGCGAGAAACGCCGCATCTTTGAAATAACCTGGTGTTAGATCTTCGTCGTTGAGTTGGCCGGGTGTTGGGTAGTTTTCGCTAAATGCCAGGTTCTCGTACATCGCAAGCTGGTCGGTTGAGTTCGGGTCACTATTGATATTGCCATCGTTGGCGTCGGCCGAACCGGGCGGCAATACGCTAAGGAAGGCGCCGTTGTCGGCGAAAGGATCAACGCTGACAGGTGCTGCTTCAGGGGCAAAGAGCGAGTCGTTATCGTTGTCGGAGCAGCCTAAAAGCGCAGTCGCGCTCAGGGCTAAGGCGATCAAAAATCGGGAACTGCTGTGCATTGTCGTGCCTCACTTCGAATGCCGCATTTAGCGAGCGCATGTTGCTTATAGCGGCTTCGCTGTGGGACCGCGTGGCCATTCGTTAAACGCCAGTCGCCACTGGTTATTGTGGTTGAGTTTCAGGCGAGCGTGCTTGCGGTGTTTCCGGTTGCTGTTGGACTTTTGATGGCTCTAAACCAGGCCGCAGCGGATTACAGCGTTTAATTTTGACATGGCCCTCAAGCAGGTTGCCCTTGGAGTACTCGCGAAAATGACAGGTGTTGGTTTTTGGGTTGTAATTTTCGATCCAGAGATTGTCGTCTTTCCAAGTGGCCGCGATATGTACCTCGTCTTTAGGTACCGTAACCGCCATCACGCCCCCCCAGCGTTTGACGAACAGCTGTTGAAAGTGGAAGTAGTAGGCACCCCAGCCAACCAGCATCACAACCGCAGTCATTACCAGGGCCGTTTTCCAGGCTTCCAGCTTCATGCCAAAATAAAGCAGAATAGCCAGCGCTACGCCGAAGAAAAAGGTCCAATACAAATAGGTAATCATCACTGCACTCCGCAAATATCTCTTGTAACATGTTACTACAAACCGTAAACATCGCGAGTTTTACGCATGTCGATAACGCACGATAGCAATAACAATCAATTTACGCTGCAGCTCGAAGGCCTTGAAGGTGTTTTGCAATACCACTTGCTGGGCAACGATGGTGTAGATTTTTTTCGCACTTATGTACCGCCTGCGCTGCGAGGTCGTGGTCATTCGGAACGCTTGGTCGACGCCGGCTTGTGCTGGGCGCGTGAGCAAAGCTTGAACATTACAGCGTCCTGCTGGTATGTAACGAAACGCCTCGATGAGGGTTAGAGTGTCACTAGTGTAGCGCCCGAATGGAGCGGCCAAATTTGCGCCCTGCTTCGTTGGAGCCCTTGTCAATAGGCCCACTATTCACTGCGAACTCCGTCTCGAAGGGCACAAATTTTGCTCGCTCTATTTCAGCCATTTATACCGGACGCTACACTAGTATGCGAAGCACTGAGACGCAGTACGTAAATTATTCTGTGTGCTATTGCGTATCGATCCCATTTCGTCTTTACTGATCTATGGTGGAAACACCGTCTAACCCATCCATTAATGAGTAGTGCATGCTAGCGGAAGCGCTGAATTCTCATCATATTCAAGTTCTGAACTGGAATATCGCCAAAGGACGCCATCTCGGCTGGGAGCGTGATCTGGCGCATCTGG
>JBPCXM010000029.1:0-23785 GCA_051008535.1 Pseudomonadales bacterium
ATGGCAAGTGACAAAAACGCTCCAGCGGATTGGCAGGAATTGCTCACCGAGCACCAACACCGCCTCACTGCAGGCCGTGCAATGGGCGGCGCAGAAAAGCTTAAGAAACGTCGGGCAAGTGGCCAACTGAGTGCTCGGGAGTTGGTCGATCTCTTTTGCGACAATGATAGCTTCGCTGAAATCGGCACCCTGGCAGGCAGCTTGAGCTGGGAAAACCTGCCGTCAGCACCCGCCGACGCGCTGGTTTGCGGCAGCGCCAAAATTGCCGGCCGTGAAGTATTGATTGGCGCTGAGGATTTCACGGTGCAAGGCGGCTCGATTGGCCCGGTGACCAACGCCAAGCGGGTAAGGTTGGCTAAAATCGCGCACCAAACGCGGGTACCGCTGATCATGCTGCTCGATGGCGCGGGCGAACGCATCACCAACGGGCTGCAACGCCATGCTTACGCACCGAATGATATGCAGGAGTTGGCGAGCTTGTCTGGCCTGGTACCAACAATTGCGGTGGTGATTGGCTCATCAGCCGGGCATGGCGCGATCACGGCATTACTTATGGATTTTGTCATTATGCTTGGCAGCGCGACGATGTTCGCAGCCGGACCACCTCTGGTTGCCGCCGCGATGGGTGAAACCATAAGCAAGGAAGAATTGGGTTCGGCGGCAATGCACACCGGTATCAGCGGGGTGGCGCACAATATTGCTAGGGATGCAGCACACGCTAGCGAAGTCGTTAGGCAATACCTAAGCTACTTGCCGCAAAATGCCTGGGATTATCCTCCCAAAGTTTCAGCATCGACCGCGAACAAGTCAATTGACGGCATACTTAAGCTTATTCCACGCGCGGTGCAAACCCCTTATTCGATACATCCGGTTATAGAACTGTTGGTGGATGACACATCATTTTTCGAATTTCAGCCGCGCTTTGGCGAAACGATGGTGACGGGATTTGCGCGGCTCGTCGGCCACAGTGTGGCGATTGTCGCCAATCAGCCAAATGTGATGGCCGGCTCCATCAACGCTTCGGCGGCGGAAAAAGCAGCACGCTTCATCGATATTGCCAATGCCTTTCACTTACCGGTAATTTTTCTCGCCGATAACCCCGGCATATTGTCGGGCAGCCAGGCCGAGCGAGAGGGTACGTTGCGTGCTGCAGCGAAAATGTATGCAGCACAAGCAAGGCTGACGAGTCCCAAGCTTCATGTAACGCTGCGCAAGGCATTTGGTTTTGGCAGTTCGCTGATGGCCATGAACCCGTTCGACGGTCAGACGATCACACTCGCCTTGCCGGGTATCACACTGGGCGGCATGCCAGTCGCAGGTGGTGGTCAGGCGGCCAAACTGGACGCCGACACCACCGCGGAAGTCAGCGAGGTGCAAAGTAGCGGCGCGTGGAGCACAGGAGATTCGCTGGCTTATGACGAAATCATAGAACCACAGCAACTCCGCGAGACGCTAATACGTGCGCTGGAACTGAGTTTGAACCGGCGCACCGAAGCGGCCCGACCGATAAAAATGACAGGCATTCATCCTTAACAACACTGCGGGTCTGAACTACCATAACTGTCGAGAATATACGCAGGAGGACGAATAGTGCAGTTAGCCAAGTTTTTCATTCAACTCGCGTTTCTACTTAGTCTCGCCGCGTGTGGCGGTGGCGGTTCTGGGGGTAACTCCAATGCACCGACCATGCCCGAAGCAACTTTCGGCCTCGAACAACGAGAGTCTCTTAGCCCACCGCAATTTTCCGTGCGACAGGATCTCTCAGGGGTCGCTATTAGTAATGCCTTTCCCAACCTGGCGTTCACCGATCCTGTCATGTTGGTTTTTGCGACGGCCCTACCGGGCACAGATCGGTTGGTCGCGGTACAACAGCGTGGATTGATAAGCAGTTTCGTCAACAACCCAAGCGTTGCCAGCGCCGAACTCTTCTTAGATATCTCCGATCGGGTACAATCAGGAGGTGAAGAAGGTCTTCTCGGACTGGCATTTGCACCCGACTACGAGAGCAGCGGTCAGCTCTACGTTTATTACAGCACCAGCGGCCCGCGCCGCTCGGTAATCGCGCGCTACACACGAGACGCGAGCAATCCCTTGCGCGCCGATCCTGGTTCTGAACAAGTTTTATTGGAAGTCGAGCAACCTTTTTCAAACCACAATGCTGGCATGCTGGCGTTCGGACCCGATGGCATGCTGTACATTGCGCTCGGCGACGGCGGCTCTGGCGGCGACCCCCTGAACCACGGCCAAAATACCGAGACCTTACTCGGAAGCTTGCTGCGCATTGACGTTAGCAGTGGAGCGTACACCATTCCTGCAGACAATCCGTTTATCAATGACTCCAACGCACGTAGCGAGATTTGGGCATACGGGTTACGCAACCCATATCGGTTTTCATTTGACCGTCTGACAGGTGATCTATGGGCTGGCGACGTGGGTCAAAACGATTTCGAAGAAATCGATATTATTCAACGCGGTGGCAATTATGGCTGGCGCGTTTTGGAAGGCGATTCTCCATTCGACGACTCGGCGAATACCTTACCCCAATCGGCGTTTACATCACCAGTATTGGTGTATGGCCGTAGCGAGGGTAATTCGGTAACTGGCGGTTATGTTTACCGTGGCAACTCAACCACGGACTTACAAGGGCGTTATGTTTATGGCGATTTTGGCAGAGGTACCGTGTGGGCACTGGATTATGACGGCCAAAGGGTTATCAGCAACCAAACCATTGGTAACGTCAACAGCCTCTCATCTTTCGCCGAAGATGCCAGTGGTGAAATATTTGCACTGTCTTACTCCGGTTCGATTTTCAAGTTTGAGCAAGCGATGGATGGATCACCCGCTGTGGCACCTGCACTGCTATCAGCGACGGGACTATTTGCCGACCTAGGCAACTTGAACCCGGTCGATGGGTTGATCGAATACGACGTGCAAGCGTCTTACTGGTCTGACAACGCGCTACGCCGCCGCTGGATAGGCGTGCCAGACGGGCAACAAATTCAATTCAGCGAGAATGCTTCTTGGGAGTTTCCGCTTGGCACTGTCATCGTACAACAGATTGATATCGAACTAACATCCGACGATCCCAGCTCCGCGCGGCGACTTGAAACGCGCGTGCTGGTGAACACCGACCGCGGCTGGCGTGGTTTCACGTACCGCTGGAATGCAGAGCAAACCGACGCAAATCGGTTGGATACGAGTTCGGACGAAACACTGGTGATCACCGATAGCGGTGCAAGCAGCGGTCAACGCAACCAACAATACCATTACCCAAGCGAATCAGAATGCATTCGCTGCCATAATACCAATGCAACGTCGGTTCTAGGGCTCAATACGCGCCAGCTAAATGGAGATTTCGACTACGCAGCAAGAACCGACAATCAACTGCGTAGCTTCGATCATATAACGCTGTTTGACCAAACCATTGCCGACGCCGACAGTCTTCCTAGTATGCCCGATCCGTTCGACGCGGCTGCCCCACTAGAAGCGCGCGCGAAAGCTTATCTCGATACCAATTGCGCGCACTGCCACCAACCGGGTGGTCCTACTCCAAGCCAAATGGACCTGCGTTTTACCACTGCAGTTGCCGACATGAACGTGCTTGATCAAACGGCATTGAACGAAGCCGCCGACTCTACGGTGCGCCTAATTACAGCGGGAGACACCGCAAACAGCGAATTGTGGCTGCGTATGCAAGGCCAAAGCGGTGGTCGCATGCCGCCACTCGGTAGCAATCTCGTTGACACGGACGGCGTGGTATTAATCGCTGAGTGGATTGATGGTTTGTAGCCGCTTCAGCCACGAACTTGGACTCGCATGGAACGTTCTATGATTCGCCATCCCTTATCCGTGCGCTGGAACTTATCAGCATAGTAAAGATTCTCACCGCCAATCCGATTGGGATTATGGCAGAGGGTGCGACCAAGGGCTGTGTCACCATCGATAACAATCTCGGCATTACAAACTTGATGTTGGCTAGTAGTGTGTACCCACGACGAATGTTCTACTACGGCGTTTGCCGTGAAAACATCGTTCAGTACGGCAATGTCGTTGTTGTCGATTGCGGCAGCCACGTCCAATAACAAATTGCTAATTTCAAAATGATCCGCAAGCAACTGAATATTGTCGTTAGCAGCCTCAAATGCTTGTTTCATCACCTAAGATTCTGTAAGACCGGTCATTTCCAGACTCATTTCCCAAAGCCACTCGGCCGCAGCATCATCCTTGGCCCATGGTTTCACCGTGGCTGGTTTGCAATCAGCATAGTAACCGCCACTGCCCTGTATTTCTTCAGAAGTCGCGAGGTAAATTGAGGTTGCCGCGCCCTGTTCCGGACTAAGAAAAAAAGGCTTCAATAACGTCATCGCGAGTTTGCCCAAAACACCATTATTGCTGCCCAGCCCCGTCGCAACCGCGCCGGGATGACAGCAATTGACGGTCACATTGCTCCCTTCCAGCTTCTTAGCCAGTTGGTGGGTAAACAAAATATTCGCCAATTTCGAGTGGCCGTAGACTTTCATCGTGCCAAAACCCTTCTCGAAATTGATATCCTCGAAATTAATACCGCTTTTGCAATAAGCGTGAGCGCCTGAAGCCACGTTGACGATGCGCGCCGGGAAATTGCCTTTTAGTCGATCCAGCAGCAAATGGGTTAGCAGAAAATAAGCGAGATGATTGACGGCAAACATTTCCTCGTAACCATCGACGGTCAACACGCGTTTCATATTGGTGACGCCCGCATTGTTGAGCAACACATGCAAGGGTTTGCCTGAATCGATAAAATCTTGCGCGATGCGGCGAATATCGGCAAGTGAAGCCAGGTTACCAATAATCAGATCGACGTCCTCATTGCCCGATTCATCCTTAATGTACTGCTTAAGCTGCGCTGCTTTCTCGGTGTTACGGGCAACTAATACCAGCGAGGCATCTTGTTTCGCCAATGCTAAGGAGGACGCCTTACCAATACCGCTGGTTGCGCCTGTTATCAGGCAAACTTTGCCACGCATGGAATTATCGGTCATTTATCGTGCCTTTGAATGAGTCTACCCACAATACACCACAGGAAATATTGGTTTTCTCAACCCGGCGAATTGTGTTGAGCTTTGTTTTATGCAATATTTGGTGCATTATAAGGCGAAACGTACAGTCGGGTCCGCCATGCGCGAAAAAGCCGCTTTTTATGTGGGTCAAATAGTCGAACATGACTTGTTCGGCTATCGCGGCGTTATTTTTGATGTTGATACCTGCTATATGCTCAGCGACGAATGGTACGAGCAAATGGCAAAATCGAAACCACCGAAAGACGACCCGTGGTATCACGTGCTGGTCGACAATGGTGTTCACTCCACCTATGTCGCGGAACGCAATTTGCGAGCCGCCGACAATCTCGATCAAGTCAACCATCCATCGCTGGGCGACTACTTCAAGTCATTTGCCAACGGCCGCTACACGTCCTTTCAAAAAGTTAATTGAATACGCGTTTGCGTGCGCTTATACGCAGTCGTTAGCCTGCTATAGTAGCGTGACGTAGCTACGTTAGAAACATTTCATGCTCGGTCGATTTTCCCAACTTGTTATCCAATGGCGCTATCTCCTGGCGGTGGCCGTTATCGCATTGGTCGCCTGGTTGGCATCGCTGACCGGGTCCATCGGCTTCGATACCAACTATAAAATATTCTTCAAGGCCAGTGACCCCATAGTCACCGCCTACGACCAAATTGAAGAAGAGTTTTCGTCGAGCTATAGTCTGATCTACATCGTCGACGTCCAACAAGGCGATCTGTTCACCGAGCAACGCTTGCGTCTCCTCGAACAACTGAGCAACGCGGTTAAGCTGCAAGGAAATGTGCAACGCGTAACATCTTTGGCCAACTTCCAGTTTACCGAAGCTCAAGGCGACGATTTGTTGGTAAATGATCTGATCGATAGCCGCGCAGGCGCCACACTGGATGCTGAAAAAATTCGCCGTGTCGCGCTTGGCGAACCACAACTTGCTGGGCATTTAGTAGCGGCCGACGGTACGGCGAGTGTGATTATCGCCAATGTACTAATAGCCGAGAGAGATACCAAAGCCAAGCGTGAACTACAGCAAGAGGCCCGCGAACTGATCGACACACTCACCAGCGCGCAGCCCGACGTGCGCATTCGTCTTAATGGTCAACTGGCCATCGACGGAGCGATCGAGGAGATTGCCACTCGCGACGCTGCCAATGTGGAATCGCTCACACTGCTGGCCATATTGATATTTATACAAGTGTTGTTTCGCTCGCTGGCCCTCACCGCTGGCGCGATTATTGTCATGCTAAGCAGTGTGGCGGCAACTGCTGGGTTCTCCAGCGTTTGTGGCTATTCGTTTAATGCTATCAACGTGACGGCCTTATACGTCGTGTTGTTTCTCGCGGTGGTTGATTGCATTCACCTCGCCTCCGGATACCTGGATAATTTGTTGCGCGGTTTAGACAGGCAAAAGGCCATGCATACGGCCTTTGAAAAAAACTTCCCCGCCATTTCCTATACCAGCATAACCACGGCGCTGGGATTTCTGGGCTTAAACTTCAGCGATTCGCCGCCATTTAACGAACTCGGCAACCTGGTCGCATATGGAGTGCTGTTCGCATGGTTTGCCACGTTTAGCGTGTTTCCCGCGCTGGTGCTCACGTTGCCTATCAATACAACAAAGTACCGGCCGATCCATTCGAAGCAGCAGTTCGTGCTGCTAGAAAACACGTTTCTTAAGCATCCGCAAAAACTGTTTTACGGTTCCATTCTGATCGTCGGCATCGGTGCGCTGGGCGTTCTATTTAACGAAACCAACGACGATGTATTTGACTCGTTCAAGAAGGACGAGCCGGTACGTGTTAGCGCGGATTTTATCGACCACAAGTTGTCGGGTTTAGATACGCTGGAGTTCGTGCTCGATAGCGGCGAGACCGATGGCGTCTACGATCCAGCCTATCTTGCGGCTGTTGAGGAATTTCGCCTTTGGTTGCTGCAGCAAACACAGGCCAAACACGTCGCCACCCTAACGGGTACCCTCAAGCGCCTTAACAAGAGCATGCATGGTGACCACCAAGATTGGTATGTGCTACCAGACAATCGCGGCCTGACGGCGCAATACTTGCTATTGTATGAGCTGTCACTCCCCGAAGGGTTGGACTTGACCGATCAAACAAATTTGGATAAATCGGCGTTGCGCCTTACAGTTCATCTGAAAAAGATGACGTCGCGGGAAATATTGCAAACCCATCAACGCGCCATGCAAAGGTTGCGGGATATACCGCAGTTCGCGCAGATCACTGCAGCAAGCCCTGCCTTGATGTTTGCCCACGTTGGCGAGCATAATTTGCGTAGTATGTTGTCCGGTGCTGTGGTCGCGCTGCTGCTCATTTTTATTGCCATAGCGTTCGCGTTTCGGTCCGCAACTCTTTCGCTGTTCTGCATGTTGCCGAATCTCTTGCCCATTATCTTCGCGATTGGTGTGTGGGGTTATTTTTACGGCAAGATTTCGGTTGCGACCACCATGGTGTTTAGCATTGCTATTGGTATTGTTGTGGACGACACCATTCATTTCGTCAATAGCTATTTACACTTTCGCAAAAATGAAGGCGTGGCACCTCGCGACGCAGTAGTAAAAACCTACCGCTCGGTGGGCAAGGCGCTGATGATGACAACACTGGTCATGGCGACCGGTTTTCTTATTCCTTCATTTGTTGCAGACATGTACGCCAACGTATTGTGGTATCGCATGATGATTGTAGTCATCGTCAGTGCGCTGATAATCGACCTCGGGTTTCTGCCAGTGTTGTTGGTTAAGATAGATCCGTGGCTGAAACTGGGTAAGCAGCCGGCAAGAGCGCCAGCCGCCGCGGACATCGGCTAGGCTAAAGCTCTTCTTTGATATAATTCAGCACGTCGTCATGGTGTGATTTGGTTTTTACCTTTTCCATGATATGTTTCAGCTTACCGTCTTTGCCGATGATAAACGTGATGCGGTTAATGCCCATGTATTCCTTGCCCATGAACTTCTTTAGACCCCAAACGCCGTATTTGTCGGCAATTTTGTGGTCTTCGTCGGCCAGCAAGGTGAAATTCAATTTGTGCTTGTCGGTAAAACTGATCAATTTTTTAACCGGGTCAGGACTGATGCCCAGTACTTCGGTTTTAACCTTGGCGAATTCTTTTTTGTAATCACGAATGCCGCAGGCCTGGGTTGTACAGCCCGGGGTAAGCGCCTTGGGATAAAAGTACAATACGACGTTTTTCTTGCCTCTAAAGTCTTTTAAGGCGACGGTTTTGCCGCTTTGATCTTGCAGGCTGAATGCGGGCGCTAGATTGCCAATTTTTGGTAAGGTCACGGTTTTACTCCGGTAAGCTATGCTAATGAATCATTCGCACGTGCTTACGCAGTAAAACACTATTCGGATTCATCCACCAGTGTAACCACTTCGGCGCTGTCATCGGTATCGGCGACTGCCGTGAGAGAAGACGGCAGTTTTTTACGGGTTTTGGCGCCGAGCTTTTCCAATTTTACGGCACGATCGATAAGATTGCCGCGGCCGTGGGTAAAACGGTTCAACATGCTGTCATAAGCGGCTTGGGTACGCTCGATATGACGGCCCATGTCTTCAAGCGATTCGAGCACCAGCACAAACTGATCGTGCAATCCGCCAGCCTGGCGGGCGATTACTTCGGCATTTTTATTTTGCCGCTCGTAACGCCAGATATTTTGTACTGTGCGCAAGGTCGCCAGCAATGTAGTCGGGCCCGCGATGATGACGTTGCGGTCGTAGGCTTGCTGGAACAGTGCTTGGTCATGCTCAAATGCCAGCATAAATGCCGCTTCGATAGGGATAAACACAAACACAAAATCCAGCGAGCGCACGCCTTCCAACTCTTCATAGGCTTTTACACTTAAGGATTGTATGTGCTTGTTCACGGAACCAAGATGAGCTTGTAGGAATTTCTTCTTTTCGGCCTCGTCTTCGCTTGAACAATAGCGCTCGTAGTCCAGCAACGACACTTTCGAGTCGACAATAATATCTTTGCCTTCAGGCAAATGTACTACAACGTCCGGGGCGCGCTGACCGCCTTCCTCTGTTTTGAGATTCAACTGAGTTTCGTATTCCTTACCTTTTCTCAGGCCGGATTCTTCCAGTACCCGCTCCAATATCACTTCGCCCCAGTTGCCCTGTGCTTTGTTATCGCCCTTTAGCGCGTTGGTTAGGTTGATGGCATCGTCACTCATCTGTAGGTTGAGTTCTTTAAGCACGTTTACTTCGTGCAGCAAAGACAAGCGTTCACGCGTCTCTTTGTCGTATACATGTTCGACCTGACGCTTGAACCGGTGCAATTGCTCGCGTAACGGCGACAGTGCAGTTTCCAGCGTTTGTTTGCTGCGTTGCTCCAGTTTTTCGCTGCTGTCGTGGAATATTCGGTCAGCGAGATTTTGAAATTCTTGGGTCAAGCGCTTGCGCGCCTGCTCGAGCACTTCCAGTTTATCGATGGAACTTTGCTGTTCCTGGTTGAGTTGCGCGCCTAAGGTGGCAATATCGACGTGCGCCTGCGCTACCTGCTCTGATTTACCATCGAGTAATTCACGCGCTTGCTGTAGTTGGCTTTCAAGCTCGGGTAAGCGCGTATTCTTTTCCTGCGCTACGTCGCGCTGGCTAATGGCCAGATGGTGCTCTTGTTGTTCGGTTTGCAGTGCGTCTTCCACCGTGTGCAGGCGTTGCTGGGTTTCGAGCAACAGCTCCTTGCCACCGCCGATACGCGCTTCGTATTGTGAGCGCGCCACTTCAAACGAATGCTCAAGATGCAACAGCTCGGCTTCATGTTCAGCTTTTTCCTGTACCAGTTTGGCAGCGAGCTCTTTCTGTCGCTGTCTTGAGCGCCATAGCGAAATTGCCAGCACTACACACAAAAGTGCATCGATGACCAGCAGCGCTAGAGTATTTGCTGCTCCGAGCTCAGCTACCCAACGTAGGGCTGCTTGTGTTATTGCGGTTATGCTTTCCAAGTTATCGTAACCCTTACAGAAGCGGCGCTATTATCGCCGAAAAACCTCACCAATTGTGCTTTATACCCGGTACAATATGCGACCAATTTGGAGGCGTGGTACTCCTTCAAGGTAATAATGTCGCATTCAGCTTGTTTATCGGCGTTCGCTGCTAGACGCTTTTCAGCAGGCACACTCGACTCTATGGCAAGGGAAAGCAACGACGCAGTGAACGCCGACAGACGAGCCCGAAGGGAGCCCCACAGCGCTGCCCCTGCGGCGTTGAGCCCGCTTGACATACGAATAGCTATGCCTTCACGACCGCGTCTAGCAAGGAAAGCGCTGTGGGGCTCTGAATACGACATTATTACCTTGAAGGAGTACTAACATGTTCTTGGAAGTCAAAAAAGCACCGGCCGTATATGTACAAAATAAAGACATGGACTACAACCACGTCGCGCCGGTCACCAGCAATTTTCGTATCAACCTCGGCCTGGTCGGGCAGCTGTCCACTTATACAATTAAAGAAGATCAACAGAAATATTCAATAAATAAAGAGCAAATCCGACTACCGGCGAATACTCGAGTAATTCATTTTGAAATGAATTATGTACACTCCAGCCACCAGAATGATGATTCTCGCATCAATGAGCGTTTCTACTACAAACTGTATTTCTTGCCGGAAGCGATGGACGAGTATGTGCGCATTAAGCATTTACTCGACCGCCAAACATTGCGTTAGCAGCCAGCAACGAGCAGATTAGGATTTTTTCAACCCGGGAAAGCGGATATCCAGCGTCTGGATCGGGTAATCGCCGGTTTTACGATCTTCAAAATAACTGTGCAATGTTTGGCTGACGACCGGAAACGCCAGCTCCTGCCAGGGAATATCGGGCTCGTCGAACAGTTGCACATCGAGGCTCTCAGGGCCGGCGGCATACTCTTCACTGCTCAGCTCGGCCTTATAGAACATGTAAACCTGGCTGATATGCGGCAAATTGAAGATGCGATAAAGCGCCTCGTTCGCCACTCTGGCGCGCGCCTCTTCCCAGGTTTCTCGCAACGCGCCTTCAACCGTTGTTTCTTCATTTTCAAGAAAACCCGCCGGCAACGTCCACAATCCATGCCGTGGCTTAATCGCACGTTTGCAAAGCAATACCTGGTCACGCCAGGTTGGTAGTACACCAACGATAATCCGCGGGTTTTGGTAGTGTATGAACCCGCAAGCGTCGCACACGTAACGCGGTCGATCGTCATCGTCAGGGATTTTGTGACTAACACTTTGACCGCAACTATTGCAGAACTTTATCATAACGCTTTCGCTTTCTATGACACGCTAAGCCAGCGAGCGATATTGCCCGCTTTGAAAGACTAACGGCGATGCTTCGATATGGTTGCAGTTAACTTCCAGTACCTTGCCGACCATAATAATATGATCTCCGCCTTCGTAGCGTTCACCCATATCACATTCAAAGGATGCAATGCAGTTACTTAGTATTGCGCAACCGGATTCGCCCATCTCATATTCATCGGTGGCCAACTCATGATCACCTTTTTGGGCGTAACGGACCGACATATCTTTTTGATCGCTCGCCAATATGTTTACAGCGAACTGGGTAGTGGCTTGAAACGCGTCCCAGGTGTCAGAATCTTTTTGTAAACTCCAGAGCAACAACGGTGGGTCCAGCGAGAGCGAAGAGAAGGAATTGGCGGTAACGCCAAACGGTTTGTAGCCATTCGGATTGGCGGTAATAATTGTCACGCCGGTCGTGAACAAACCAAAGGCGTTTCTCAGCGCGATGCTGTCGAATTTCATAATGTTGTTATTCCGGGTTGCGAACGTTGAGTATTTATTCTGACCAACGCCGCGCAGCGGTCGCATCGGCTTGCCGTGCTTCAACCCAGCGCGCACCGTTGGTAGTTATCTCTTTCTTCCAGAATGGCGCCTGCTGTTTCAAATAATCCATAATGTAGGCGCAGGCATCAAACGCCGCGTGACGATGCTCGCTGGCAACGCCGACATACACAATATTGTCGCCAGGCAGTAAATGGCCGATCCGATGAATAACGCGCGCCGCCGTAAGATGCCAACGCTGCTGCGCTTCTTGTAGTACTCGAAGTATGCTTTTCTCAGTCATTCCCGGATAGTATTCCAACTGCATGCTAGTGACCGTTGAGTTTTCGTTGCTGACTCGCACCACGCCAACAAAATTTGCCACGGCGCCGATAATTTGACTCTGTCGCAGCATCTGGTCGTTCTCCGCATCGACCGAAAAATCTTCTCGCTGCACCATTACCGAAAGCGCTTCCATTTTTGCGGACCTCAGCCGCCCGTGACGGGTGGAAAAAACGCAATCTCATCACCCGCTTTTACCGGGTGCGACCAGTCGACGACCTCTTGATTGACGGCGACAATAATATTATTGGCAAACAGGCTGTCACGCCATTGCTCACCGTTTTTATCGACAAGTATTTGCCTTAGCTGCGAGGTAGTTACCGCGTTCTCATCGGCCAGGCTAAGCTCGGCCGTGCCAAGTTCCTCTCGCAGTTTGGCAAAGAACAATACTTTTAACATTGGCGTTCAATCATGGTCTGTGTCGGCAAACCAATGCCCAGATTTGCCGCCGCTCTTTTCGAGCAAATGTATGTTCTTTATACTCATGCCGCGGTCCACGGCCTTACACATATCGTAAACCGTGAGCGCGGCGACCGACACCGCGGTGAGGGCCTCCATTTCGACCCCGGTTTTGCCGTCAAGCCGACAGGTCGCTTCGAGATGGAGCATATTTTCAGCCAATTGCGGTTCGATAACGACTTCTACCGCACTCAACGCGAGCGGGTGGCAGAGCGGAATTAAATCACTGCATTTCTTAGCTGCCTGTATGCCGGCAATTCTGGCGACGGCCAGCACATCGCCTTTTTTGTGGCCACCCTCAACAATCAAACGCAAAGTCTCTGCCTGCATACACACCGTTGCCGCCGCCCGTGCTTCACGCGGCGTGACGGCTTTATGTGTCACATCCACCATTTGTGCATTGCCGGCGGAGTCAATATGAGTGAGTTTGTTCATACTTTCGGTTTCAGTTATTTCTCTAGATAAAACAGCATTTTAATTGGATAAATTAAACCATAACTGGAGGCTCGTCCTTGAAATAGTCTGCCGACAGTTGGCGGGCAGAAACTTCGGGATCAATTGTTTGATACTGATAGACGCCGTTATAATCCAATGTAAGCGAAACTCGTTCGCGCGCAATCAGCAAATTTAGGTGAGCGACACATTCCCCCAGGGCCATAGTGATTTGGCTATCGACCAGCTTGCGCTTAAACAGCACCGGCAGCAGCTCAACCGCGGTCTGTGGTTGGACGCAGGCTTTTTCCAGTGCCACCATATGGTCTTCATGATGTTGCAGCAAAAACGCGACGCGCTCGTGTAAACCGTAAAACGGCGTGTTGTGAGAGGGCAGTATCAGTGTATCGTCGGGTAAATCAAAAAATTGCTGCAGCGATGACAGCCAATCTGCCAGTGGATTAGCTTCAGGTTCAGATGCCATCACGCTAATGTTAGAGGTAATTCTAGGAATGACTTGATCTCCCGACAACAGCACATTGAGTGCCGACGAATACAAGCAGGCGTGCTCGGGGGAATGCCCCTCGCCAATAATCACGCGCCAGTCGTTGCCGCCAATCGGCAACACTGTACCGGCGGCGAGTCGCTTATATGCCATAGGCAGCGGCTCGACGATATCGCCGAAACCCCAGCTCGACTGTCGCACTTTGTCTATGTACTCGGCACTGAGGCCGATACGATGCATATGTTGTTCAGTGGTCCACGACACGCCGCCTGGCATCCCCACTAGCACGCGCGCCTGCAGGTATTCCAACCGTGTCATATATAACGGCACGCGCCATTTCTCGGTTAGCCAACCCGCTTGGCCCACATGGTCGGGGTGCATATGGGTGACAATAACGCCGATCACAGGCTTACCGCCCAGTGAGGTGTCAAAAATTTGCTGCCAATATTTCTGTTTGTCCTCACCGCGCATGCCGGTATCAACAATATACCAACCGGCTTCGTCTTCCAGTAAATAGAGATTGATGTGGTCCAATGCCATGGGAAGCGGCATACGTAGCCAGTAAACCCCGTCGGCAACCTGCTTTATGGTGCCCGGCTCAGGAGTATTCTCAAAGGGATAACGCAAAGATTTGGTGGCTAGCATTTTTTTACAACAACATCGCCAACCGAATACCCAGCGCCAAAGGAGCAAATCACACCGAGATCGCCGACTTGTAAGTCGTTCTGATGCAGGTGGAAGGCGATGACTGAGCCAGCCGAGCTAGTATTAGCGTAGCGGTCGAGAATGATCGGCGCCTCCTCCGCAGTGGCGTCACGTCCAAGCACGCGTTTGCAAACGAGGTGATTCATACTCAGATTCGCCTGATGCAACCAAAAACGCTTTACCTGTGCCGCACTAATGTCCAGTTCCGCCAAATGCTGCTGGATGTGCTCGGCGACGGTGGGTACCACTTCTTTGAATACCTTGCGGCCGTTTTGTACAAACAACTTGTCAGGCTTGGAGATACCGGTCTCGTCACCCCGGTTCAGAAAACCAAAATTGTTACGGATATTATTCGAGTAGATAGTGCGCAGCTTGGTGCCGAGAATTTCAAACGTGCCGCTTGCATTGCAGCTTGTGTCGCTTTCGACGATGACCGCTGTGCATGCGTCACCAAAAATAAAATGACTATCACGATCGCGGAAGTTTAAATGGCCGGAGCATATTTCGGGGTTCACCATTAATACCGCGCGCGCCGACCCGCTTTCTATCGCATTGACCGCTGCTTGAATACCAAATGTGGCCGACGAACAAGCCACGTTCATGTCGTAGCCAAAACCTTCGATTCCCAATGCCGCCTGCACTTCCACTGCAACGGCGGGATACGCACGCTGTAAGTTGGAGCAGGCTACAATCACTGCATCGATGTCGCTGGCCTGTTTGCCGGCCGCACTCATCGCCTGATCGGCAGCTGTTACGGACATTTCGCACTGGATAGACTGTTCTTCGTTAGCACGCTCGGGTAAATTCGGGCACATGCGCTGCGGGTCGAGAATGCCTTCGCGGTCCATGACAAAGCGGCTTTTGATACCCGATGCCTTGTCGATAAATTCAGTACTCGACTCCGCCAACTGCTCAAGCTCACCCGCGGAGATCGCTTCAGCATTGCGGGCGTTGTAGTCGCTAACATACTGGTTGAACGCCACCACCAGCTCGGCGTTACTGATCGATTGCGAAGGCGTATACAGACCGGTGCCACTGAGCACTGCGTTGTTTTGCTTCATAGCTTGATACTTTACTTACCTGCAAGAAATTAAGAGTGCGAGCTTAATCGCTACTGCAGTAATGATAACACCTTAGATTTGCTGTTTGATGCTTTAGCGGAAGTCACTAGCCTAAATAATGAACATTACTTTTCCGTTAACAAGGCCAATAGTATTTGTTTCACTCGACGCAAATAATTCCCAGCCTCAAGCGACTGGGACTCCAGCACCCGCTGAATTGTGGCGCCGATCAACATGCAGTGCACTATTTGAATGTCATCCAGCAGCTGTTCATCCGAATTGGTAGCTTCGGGAAAAATGCTGCGCCATAAATGCAGCTGTGCTTGGGCCTGATTTTTTTCAATACTCATAGCCGAAGACTGCTCTTGTTGTGCTCGAGTGGCTAACAAGATCTCCAATGCCGCCATGTACTCGGCACCCTGATAGTGCGCCCAAGCCGTATCGACAAAACGGTCTACGCGCTGACCTAGGGTTCCCGTATAAAACTGTTCAGCGTTAAGTGTGGCGGTGAAATGCTGTTGCGAGCGCAGCATGATTGCTTCTAGAATTTCGTGTTTGCTGCCGAAATGATGCTGCACAGCACCCCACGAGACACCCGCTTTTTGGGCAATTTTGGAAGAACTAGCTGCTGCAAAACCGCCTTCTTTAATCAACACAATGACAGCGTTAATAATATTGTCTTGCGTGTGCTTACTCTTCGCGGCTTGCTTACCAAGCGTTTCGCGGGCGACAGGTTCGGCGATAGTCGGCACGGTCATGCTCCTGTTATTATGCGCATGCTCTAGCGCTGTTAACGAGGATAGCGCCACGCTGCAACAACGAAACTAACAAATTAACATTTTGCTGGCAACTTTTTATCGAATGCTAGCGCGCTGAACCATGACTAACCAGGAGGATTCGTTTCATGCGCCATTTTCCCGAGCAAATCACGGGTTTGCCAGAGTTTGAAGGCCCGTTCGACGCGTTCAAGCTTGCCGCACAAGATTGCGATGTTCTATTCGCATCTTATCCCGCGCAAACGGACATTGCGCCACATCGACACGACTCCGACAATATTGGTGTTATTACCCAGGGAAAATTGAGCCTTACGGTGGGTAGCACCACAACCCACTACGCTGTCGGGCAGTGGTACCACGTTCCTGCTAACGTAGAACATTCCGCTTACTTCGAAGAAGACACTTCGGAAATTGAATTATGGTTTAAAGTACGCTGACTCCCCACTGTGAAACCCAGCACACGCTTACATTGTAAATATCTCCGTCGCGGCTTCCCCGTTGTTTTGGCTACACTAATAAACTTATGTTTGATCGACGTGGAGTCTAATAGTGCAGAAAATGATCATTGCCTTTGTGGCGCTTGGCTTGCCGGCTGCGGTTAGCGAAGCAAAGTCAGATCATTGTTTTGACGTGCTAAAACAAGGCCAGTTGTTCAGCGGCCAAGCTGATCGCAATTTGAGTCAAAACGAAAAGTTTTTGAACTGGCAATGCGCAACGTCGTTTCGCAAGCACAAACAAGCGCTCAATATTGGACTTAGCGTGGGTAAGCTGGTTTATGACACTCCGCTAAAGAAACGCGGCAAATGGAAGAAGTCTGAAGTAATGGCATGGAAAGACGAAAACTGCTCAATGAAGGCTCGAAAAACAACCGTGGGTGCCGCTACTTTTAAGTTCATCAGCAGTGAATCGCCCGAACTGCTGACAAGCTGGGCAAACTGCATGACGGAGAGATCGGCCACCGCTGAGCTGAGTTGTTCGATAGAGCAAACGGGCAACCTGTCAATTTTCAGCGCAATGTTTAGCGGCACGACCGACGAGCTCGAAGCGGCAGACGATTCCAGCGCAATTGACGACCCTGAATCAACAATTGCCGCTGTCGTCAAAAGCTGGCAGGTAGCGGGCGGGTCTTGTCATCCCGTCCTGCAGCGTGGTAGTGAGATTATCGATGTCGCAACGGAGACCAGTTGTGCGGCGGATACCAATGCTAACCTGGTCGTAATGCTGGAAACCGAACGCGGCAGTTGTTGGCAGATGGTAGAAACCGAATCTTCAAGAATTGTGATCGATGGCAAGACAGTCTTGCAGGAAAAAACAAGCTATGAGGCCGATGTTATTGAATTTTCCGCAACGGCAGAATTGATAACCAACGGTTTCGATTTAGTCATATCGGCAAAGAAACACATAAAGATTGAAGGGCTGCCAAAAATCACCTCATTCGAGCCAGATCACAACCGTCAGACAGGAACCGATGGTCGTAACGCCGCGCCGGTTATCATCAGAACCGCTGCGGTGCAGGGCTCAAAACTGCTGATTGTTAATCATGGCGAAGACGGCAGCGCTGGCGCAGAAGGCGCAGCCGGGAAAAAAGGCGCCCGCGGAAGTCCCGGTCGTGCCGGCGCCGACCGCGGCATGAAAGGTTGCGTGGGTAGAAAAAACGGCGGTAAAGGCCGCACCGGCGGCCACGGCGAACAAGGTGGTGCGGGCGGTGACGCAGGCGATGGCGGCCCAGTAACGATATCGCTAAAAACAAAACAATTTAGCGGCGGCTACGACCGATTTATTGTCTCACAGTCGCGACAAAATCCGTTTACAAACAAGGAGTATCGCTGCAAAGGCACCTGCCCCGGCACTGCCGGACCTGGGGGCGCTGGCGGTGAAGGGGGTGAAGGGGGTAGCGGAGGCTCTGGTGTTCGCGGCAGTTGGCCTTGCGGTGGTGTAAGCCCTGGGACCAAAGGCAAACAGGGCAAGCAGGGCCAAGCGGGTAAAAGCGGTAAAGCGGGTCAGGTGGGATCTATCCTGATTCTATAGCAGGCATTGACCTGCAGTTTATTCTAGGGAGCCTCTGAACAAGTCTATGGCGCCTCTGCGCGACCTGAAGCGTGCAGATGCAAGACGCGGATCGCCGTTAATGGCCTTAGTCCTTAACCAGAAGCGCAACGCCGCAGCTGCGCGCTTCAGGCCGCGCCCTGCGGGGCTGACAGGCGAGCTGCCACTCTTTGTTGCCCCTTTTCGACAGGCCGACGCATGCCTTCAAAGTGGCGCCGCGACTAGCAACTCGCCTGTCAGCCAAATGCGCCATAGACTTGTTCAGTGGCTCCCTAACACTTTCGGCCAGTTCGAATCGGCTTTAGCGATATTACCGGGCACATCCTTCAACCATTTTTTCTGAACACCTTTGCTCAGGTTCAGGTATAACTTGCCGTCGACAATTTTCCAAGCATTGGGATCTGTCGGCTTGGTAAAACCATGCGATACAGCGAAGGCGCAATAACCGCCGTATTGTGGCGCGTACATCACAGGGTTAGCATCAAATGATGCTTTGTTTTCCTGAGAAGAAAAATACCAGGTAGCGCCATTCCATTGCGAGGAAAATTCTTCCCGCCCCGGCACCGCTTTGGTACCCTCGGTTAGCGAAAAATAGGCTACCGGGTCGGTGCCTTTAATCGCGCCTTTGGATTCATGGGAATACACCTGAGGATCAGCGGCAAAACTGCTAACGCTGAAAAAAGCGACCATCATTGCTAAAGCAATTTTTTTCATGTTCCTTCCTTATAACCTTTCATCATCAATATGTCGCTTAGTCAGAGCATAACTTTGAGCAAAAGTTCACTGTCAACCGCTCGTTTTCTCATCATCCAACTCGACCCAGCGACTAGTCGCGTCTTCCAACGCCTGTTGCGCCGCCGTTAACTGGTCTAAAACAGGTTGGGTTTCCGCAAATGGCGCGGTGTAGAACTCTGGCTGGCTAACTCGCTGCTGTAACAATTCAACCTCTTTTTCCAGCGCTTCCATTTTTGTCGGTAACTGGTCTAGTTCAAGCTGAAGCTTGTAGGTTAGTCGCTGTGACCTGGGTTTAGCTTTTGGTGTCGCAGCGGCTTTCTCTGCCTGCTCGCTAGTTTGCGCGACCGGTGATTCCGCGACCAGTAGTTTAGCGCCGCGCCGCGCCCAATCACTGTAACCGCCAGGGTAAACTAGCACTTTGCGGTCTTCCTCAAACACCACTGTGCTGGTAATGACGTTGTCAAGAAAATCCCGGTCGTGACTGACGATCAACAAAGTGCCATCGTACTGCACTAGTCGCTCCTCTAGTACCTCCAACATCTCAACATCGAGGTCGTTGGTCGGCTCGTCCAGCACTAACAGATTTGCTGAGCGGGTAAACATTTTCGCCAATAGCACGCGATTACATTCACCACCAGACAAGGCCCGCACCGGCGTCATTGCACGTTTTGGTGAGAAAAGAAATTGCTGCAAATAGCCAATAATATGGCGGTCGCGGCCGTTGATCTTTATATGCTCCTTGCCATCAGCTACATTCTCGGCCACAGTTCTATCGGGTTGAAGATCGCGCCGGAGTTGATCGAAGTAAGCAATATCAAGATTGGTGCCGAGCTTTACCGAACCCTTGTCAGGTATTAGCAATCCCAGCAAAATTTTCAGCAATGTGGTCTTACCCACACCGTTGTTTCCCACCAGCCCGATGCGATCACCGCGCAACACCTTGAGGCTAAAGTCTTCGAGCAGCGTATTACCACCATAGCCATGCGTTACGTTACGCGCTTCTATTACCTTGCGCCCGGATTGCTCCGCCGAGTCAACATGAATAGTCGCTTTGCCTTGGCGGGCTATACGTTGCTCACGCTCCTTACGCATGGCTTTTAAGGCGCGAACTCTGCCCTCATTGCGCGTGCGGCGGGCCTTGATACCCTCGCGAATCCAGCTTTCCTCTTGCGCTAGCCGTTTGTCGAACAAGGCGTTGCGCGTGTCTTCCTCTTCGTTGGCTTTTTCTTTTTGCACCAGATAATTCTGATAGTTGCCGGGCCAACTCAGCAGGCGGCCACGATCGATTTCGACGATTCGAGTCGCCAGCCGCTGCAGAAAGTTCCGGTCATGGGTAATAAACAAGACCGCCCCAGCGTAACCTTTTATTACGTGCTCCAACCACTCTATGGTGCTGATATCCAAATGATTTGTGGGCTCATCGAGAAGCAGGAGGTCCGGCTTGGACACGAGTGCCTTGCCCAGCGCGACACGGCGCTGCCATCCGCCCGACAAGTCAGCAAGGGTGCTGCTAGCCGGCAAGTCAAGTTGTGAGACCATCGTCTCTACCCACTGATCGACTTGCCAACCGCCGGCGGCGTCAATTTCTGTTTGTAAGTCATGCAGCTGGCGCAGACCATGGTCATCGAGTTCCGATGCTGCCAGTGCATTGTATTGCTCAATCAAGCCGTGTTGTAAGGCTAAGCCTTCGCGTACGACATCGGCGACTACGCGCTGCAAATCACCGGGCAGGTTTTGCTGCAGTTGACTGATGCGTAAATGCTGCCGGTAATGCCGCTCACCATGGTCGGGGGTTATTGTGCCGTTAATGATACTTAGCAAGGTTGACTTACCCGCGCCGTTGCGGCCGATAAGGCATATTTTTTCCCCTTGCTCTACAGAGAAATCGGTGTTTAGCAATAACGGCGTGGTGCCAAATTCAATGGAAATATTGTCTAGGCGAACAAGTGTCATAAAAGTTGTCAGTAAAGGATTGGAACAAGAAACCTGCCTTAGAAGATAGGGATAGCGCAAATATTTAAAGCTAAGTGCTCGCTGCCATCTCTGCTATTATATAAAGTGTTGCAGCCGTTTGGCTGTATTTTTTTTGCCCGTCCAATATGGCTCTAGTTTGAACAATGAATTTTTTCGAAGCATTTATCCTTGGCATTGTGCAAGGCCTTACGGAATTTTTACCCGTCAGCAGCAGCGGTCACATCGAGTTAGGCAAAGCATTGCTGGGAACGCAAGAAGTCGGCATCGATTTCACCATTCTGGTCCACGTTGCCACTGCGCTTGCTTCGGTACTGGTGTTTCGTAAGGACATCGTAGAAATAGTCGCTGGCTTGTTTAAACTCACCTACAACGAAGCCTGGGAATACTCATTCAAACTCATTGTATCGGCCATTCCGGTCGCCATAGTCGGTCTGTTTTTTAAAGACCAGGTAGAGTCCTTGTTCGAAGGCCGGCTAGTGTTGGTGGGTAGTATGCTATTGGTTACTGCAACTTTGTTGTTTCTCACGTCGCTAGTAAAGCGCACTGATCAACCAGTGGGTTGGGGCCACGCTGTGATTATCGGTGTCGCGCAGATGTTCGCCATCTTGCCAGGCATCTCGCGTTCGGGCGCAACGATTGCGGTCGCGTTGTTAATGAATATCGACCGTGCCAAAGCGGCGAAATTTTCGTTTTTAATGGTGCTGATCCCGATTTTTGGGCAAGCGTTACTGGACACCAAAGACATTATCGAAGACCCAGCCCTGTGGTCCTTGCCGTTTGACGTAACCCTGGCGGGGTTTACCGCGGCATTTTTGTCCGGCTTGTTTGCCTGCACGGCGATGATTCGCATTGTGAAACAAGGTAAACTGTACTATTTCAGCATTTACTGCGTGATTGTCGGTTTACTGGCCATCTTTACCTAGTCTGGTTCAATCTCGTTATGCTGTCGCTGCGCGCAGTCCGCTAGCGATACAGAGATTTCTAAAATGCTAAAGTTGTATGGCTTTCCCGTCAGCAATTATTTCAACATGGTCAAAATCGCCTTGCTCGAAAAGCAGATCGACTTCGAGGAAGTGATAGTCTATCCCGATCAGGATGCCGACTATTCGAGCAAAAGCCCGATGAGAAAAGTACCTTGTATTGGGACAGAACACGGTTTCCTAAGCGAAACCAGTGTGATTCTAGACTTCCTCGAGCAGCAGTATCCGGACATTCCACTCTACCCGGTCGATCCCTTTGAGCGTGCTAAGGTGCGGGAACTTGTGAAGTATATTGAGCTGTATCTCGAATTGCCGGCGCGGCGCTTATATCCCGGAGCGTTCTTCGGTGGCAGCAATTCAGAAGAAACCATTCAAGAAGTTCGTCCAGTGCTAGAACGTGGTGCCGCTGCAGTAAAAGCACTCGCGAAATTCGGACCGTTTATTGCTGGCGATTCGCTGAGCTACGCCGATATCTTAGCCTCACAAACACTACCCAATGCCAACGGCGTAGCGCAGTCCGTTTACGGCTGGAAGCTAATGGATGATATTCCTGGCGCACAGGATTTGTTGCAAATCTTGGAAGAACGCCCTGCTTTCAGCAATGTCAATAAAGCGATGCGTGAAGGGCTGGCCGCTTTTCTGGCGAAGATGAAATAGGTCGATAAGCTACGTGTGATGATCGCCGGTACACGAAAGGCTGGACTCATTTTTCCGTTCCGCGGGGCATCCACGCTCCATCCCGCGTTTATCCCTGGCGCTAGTCACTACAAAATAAGCCCAGCCTCCGTGCCTCACTACCGAGTGCACCTAAGCGTCCATAACAGTGCTGGCTGCGCGAGCCCTGGAGCGTAAAAACAGTAGGTGACCTGTTCGGCGCGGCCTAACAACCACGGACCAATGCACTCGCAAACCGCTTATTGCGCCGATAAGGATAAACATCTTCAACGCACCCGGCCTCAATATTGTTCTGCAAATTCTGCCAGTAGCGATAGTTATACAGATCGCTGTGTAATTCTTCGAAGATCTCACGCGCCTGGTTGTTGCCAGAAAAAAACAGCCGGAACTCTTCCGGAAAAACATCGTTTGGCGCAACGCTGTACCAAGGTGTGTCAGCCATCTCTTGTTCTTCCGTGCGCGGCTCGGGAATTTTTCTGAAGTTACACTCAGTCAGCAGGCAAATCTCATCGTAGTCGTAAAAAACGACTCGGCCATGGCGCGTTACCCCAAAGTTTTTCAGCAACATATCACCGGGGAAAATATTCGCCGCCGCCAACTGCTTGATCGAATTACCATACTCGTCCATCACGTTGCGGATCTCTGCTCCCGATCGCTTTTGCACATATAAATTGAGCGGGTGCATGCGGCGCTCAACATAGCAATGCTTAAGGCATAGCACATTGGCCTTTACCTCAAGTTGCGACGAGATCTCCTTGTGCAACTCCTCCATCAACTCATCGGAGAATCGCTCACGATCAAATACCAAATTATCGAATTCCTGGGTGTCAGCCATGCGCCCTGCCCGTTCATGCAGCTTTACCAACCGGTATTTGCTTTTTACTTGCTCACGCGTCATTTCCTTGGGCGGAGTAAAACGATCTTTAATGACTTTAAAAACGTACTCATAAGACGGCAGTGTGAACACCAACATAACCATCCCTTTAATACCAGGCGCAATAATAAACTCGTCATCGCCTTCGGCGATGCGCGCTACTGAACGGCGCACGAACTCCGTTTTGGCATGTTTGGGGAAGCCAATCGCCGCGTACAGTTCGAAGACTTCCTTGTTTGGCATAACAGTTTTTAAGAAAGCGACGTACTGGGATGGCTGGTCGGTATACAACATAAAGTAAGTACGGGTGAAGCTGAACACGATGCTGATATCGCTGCGTTCGAATAACACGGTGTCGATAAACAAACCGCCGTTTTCGCTATGCAACACTGG
>JBPCXM010000030.1:0-7590 GCA_051008535.1 Pseudomonadales bacterium
GCTGGGGTTGTCTACGACCTTTAGACCACGATCAATGACGCGTTCTCCCAAGCCTGTGGCTACAACTGTGACACGTATGTCATCGGTCATATCAGGATCGATCACCGTACCAACCACAACCGTGGCATTGTCAGAGGCAAACTCTTCTATCGTATCGCCAACTTCGGTGAATTCGCCCAATGACAGATCCAGTCCAGCCGTGATATTCACCAGAATGCCGCGTGCACCTTGCAGGTTCACGTCTTCCAGCAGTTGACTGTGAATGGCGCTCTCGGCCGCTTCGCGCGCCCGATTATTGCCGCGCGCTTCACCGGTGCCCATCATCGCTTGACCCATCTCCGACATCACCGTGCGTACATCGGCAAAATCGACGTTGATCATGCCCGGTCGAATAATCAGATCGGCAATACCTTGCACTGCGCCCAGCAACACATTATTGGCGGCCATGAAAGCTTCCAGCAACGTGGTGCCTTTACCTAACACCGACAGCAATTTTTCGTTCGGAATGGTGATCACCGAATCAACTTGCTTTTCGAGTTCGATGATACCGGCTTCGGCGATTTTGCCTCGTTTTTTGCCTTCAAAGGGAAATGGTTTAGTGACAACCGCAACGGTCAAGATGCCCTGATCTTTGGCGATTTCAGCAACTACCGGCGCACCACCCGTGCCAGTACCGCCACCCATGCCGGCGGTAATGAACACCATATCGGCTCCATCCAGTGCCTCGGCAATTCTATCGCGGTCTTCCATAGCAGCCTGGCGACCTATTTCCGGATTCGCGCCTGCGCCCAAACCCTTGGTCACACCGCCTCCTAACTGCAGCACCGTTTTCGATGCGATATCAGACAGCGCCTGAGCGTCGGTGTTAGCGCAAATAAAGTCTACGCCTTCGACGTTATTGTCAATCATGTGTTTAACAGCATTGCCGCCACCACCGCCTACGCCGATGACTTTGATAACTGCGCTTTGTGGAACATTATCTACTAGTTCAAACATGGTCTTCTCCTATTGGATTTACGTTGTATTGCTTAAAAGTTTTGGCGCACCCACTGGCGCGCCCGGTTGAAAAATCCTCCTCCTGATTGTTCGCGGTCCGCTGCAAAGCCCGCCTCCTGCTGTTGTTTGAGTCCGTACAACAATAAACCTACTCCAGTTGCGTAAATTGGGTTGCGCACAATGTCCTGCAAACCACTGACTGAGTGCGGCACACCAATACGAACTGGCATGTGAAAAATTGATTCTGCTAATTCGATAACTCCCTCCATTTTTGCTGTACCACCCGTCAGCACAATGCCGGCGGCGACTAAATTTTCATACCCGCTACGACGCAGTTCGGCTTGCACCAACGTGAACAACTCGTCGTAGCGCGGTTCAATGACTTCGGCAAGCGCTTGTCGTGACAAATCTCTGGGCGGCCTATCGGCAACACTTGGAACCTTGATGGTCTCACCCGCGCCTGCCAGTTGAGCCAGCGCGCAGGCATATTTGATTTTTATCTCTTCGGCAAACTGCGTTGGCGTGCGCAGCGCCATGGCTATGTCGTTAGTAACCTGATCCCCAGCGATAGGAATGACACCTGTGTGGCGGATCGAACCCTCGGTGAAAATTGCGATGTCAGTCGTGCCTCCGCCAATATCAACTAGGCAAACACCCAGTTCTTTTTCATCCTCCGTCAGCACGGCGTAAGCGGATGCCAGCTGTTCCAGAATAACGTCTTCTACTTCCAGCCCGCAGCGTTTAATACATTTTTCGATATTGCTGATCGCGTTAACCGCACAAGTTACCAAGTGGACTTTTGCCTCCAGGCGCACACCGGACATTCCCAGTGGCTTTTTGATGCCTTCCTGAGAATCAATCAGATACTCCTGCGGCAAAATGTGCAGTACTTTCTGGTCAGCGGGAATGGCCACTGCCTGGGCCGCGTCGATGACGCGTTCCACATCCAACTGGAATACCTCACGATCACGAATAGCCACAATGCCGTGTGAATTAAGGCTACGAATATGGCTGCCAGCTATGCCTGCATACACTGAATGAATCTGACAACCGGCCATCAGTTCGGCCTCTTCTATGGCACGCTGAATGGATTGAATGGTAGATTCAATATTAACGACTACACCTTTCTTCAGGCCGCGCGACTGATGCGAACCGATTCCAACAATATTAATTTGTTCGTCGGCGTCGACCTCTCCAACAATGGCAACAACCTTTGAGGTGCCAATATCCAGGCCAACGATCATGCGATTTTCGTTAGCCATTGAAAGCCTTCGCCCTTGGGCTTCTAGCGGATTTTTTATTTGCAATCTGGCGTTCATTTTTTTCTCCGGAGTTTTGCCAATGCACGGCCATGCCATTGCTATAACGTAGATCGACATAGTTCAATTGTTTGTCGCGACCAGCCAACGCGTGGCTATGCACGGCGAGAAAACGTTGCATCTTCTCTACCAGCCGCTCGCTGCCAAAATAGATGGGCAAGCCATTGCTCAGCTTGGCAGATAACGTGTGTTTTTCATCGAATACGAGCTCGCCAAGCGCTAGACCATTGCGCTTTAGCATGCGGTTGAATTCCAGGAAGTAGTTCATCAGTCTTTTTTCGGTTCCTGGAGGACCATGCAGGCGCGGCAATTTGGCGCTGACCAGCACGCCGTTACCGCTGAACACATCACCATCGACGCTAACGAAACTGGAGTCGCCCCAGCGCGCGATGGGCCGCTGCTCTTGTACATTAATCACCAAGCCATTAGGCCATTGGCGTCGCACTTCGGCGCGATAAATCCAATCGAGTGATTCCAGTTTGGTTTTTATCGCACCCAGATCGAGAGTGAAGAAGCTGGTATTCAACATCGGCTCTATTACGCTAGACACCTGGTCGCGGCTGGCGTAGTTGAATGCGCTATTAATTGCCACGCTTTGTACGTCTAGTGAGATATAGTGTTTGAGGTTGTTGTAAGCCAGACCCGTAGTAGCAATCACACCGGCCCACAAAGTGAAAACTAGTAGCACGTTGCCAACCCGCCGCTTCTTCACGATGCTGCGTTTGGTGCTACTGGCACCGCGGCGTCGTGCTTTGTGCACTTGTGAGTTCATTGCAAACCTGCCTGCTGCAGCGTATTCGTCACAGCGTTAATGTTGCCAGCGCCCTGAGTCAGTACGATGTCTCCGTTTTGCACTACCCCTTGCAAAACCTCGCGCACCTTCTCGTTATCGTCGACAAAAATAGGGTCAAGCCGACCGCGAGTGCGTATGCTGCGGCACAAACTACGGCTATCCACGCCAGCAATTGGCTCTTCACCGGCGGTGTATATTTCAAGCATGAGTAACACATCGACCGACGCCAGCACAGCAACGAAGTCTTCATACAGGTCGCGGGTGCGTGAATAACGGTGCGGTTGGAATACCATGACCACACGCTGTCCCGGCCAACCTTTCCGAATCGCGGCAATTGTTGCCGCGACTTCGGTAGGATGATGACCATAGTCGTCCACCAATAAGACGCTGCCTCCCGCCACAGGAAATTCGCCGTAAACCTGAAAACGCCGCCCAACGCCGGAAAAACTAGCCAGGCTTTGCACTATTGCTGCATCACTGACTCCCTCATCGCTGGCGACCGCAATGGCAGCCGTCGCATTCAATACATTGTGATCGCCCGGCATATTCAGGGTAATGTCCAGGTCCGCCAAGCCATCGGGTCGTCTCAAAGCAAATCGGGTTACCGTTTTTTCCTGGCGCACATTAGACGCGACGAAGTCGGCCTCATCGTTGAAGCCGTAAGTAAAAAACGGCCGGCTGATAGAGGGTAGGATGTCACACACTACCGGATCGTCACTGCACAACACCGCCAAACCGTAAAACGGTAAATTGTGCAGAAAGTTAATAAAGGTTTGCTTGAGTTGAGCAAAATCGCCGCCGTAGGTTTGCATATGATCGGCTTCAATATTCGTCACCACAGCAAGCATCGGCTGGAGGTGCAAGAATGACGCATCGCTTTCGTCGGCTTCGGCTACCAGATAGCGACTCTCCCCGAGACGCGCGTTGGTGCCGGCGCTGTTGAGCAAGCCGCCTATTACGAAGGTCGGGTCCAGGCCCGCAGTACCGAGTATGGATGCAATCATGCTGGTGGTCGTGGTTTTGCCGTGCGTGCCGGCAACGGCGATACCATGCCGATAGCGCATTAGCTCGGCCAGCATTTCGGCACGCGGTACAATGGGTACTCTCGCTTCGCGTGCAGCCACCAGCTCCGGATTGTCAGCCGCAACAGCGCTGGAGCTCACCAACACGTCAGCATGCTGCACATTGCTCGCCGCGTGACCTATACAAACGGTGGCCCCCATAGCCTGCAGGCGCTGCGTCGTTTCCGACTGTTTCAAGTCGGAACCAGAAATTTGATAACCTTGATTCAACAACACTTCGGCAATGCCGCACATACCAGCACCGCCTATACCCACAAAATGAATGCTCTTGATCCGGCGCATTTCCGGAATCGCGAAGCGCTGCACGGTGTTACCCATTGGCCAACTCCAGGCAATGCGCGGCGACACGCTCGGTCGCTTCGCGTTGCGCGAGACCCGCGGCGTTGCGACCCATGGCTTGCAAACTGTTGCGACTCACCAGCAGTTCGCCTAACTTTTCCAGCGTCGACTCTTGCAAGAGATCATCTTGTTGCACCAGAAAACCCGCCTGCTTTTTTACCAGCCAATTGGCGTTCATCGTTTGATGATCGTCAATTGCATAGGGGTATGGCACCAATACCGAAGCCTTTCCTGCCGCCGCCAATTCGGCAACGGTCATAGCACCGGCGCGGCAAATGACAACATCGGCCCAACGATAAACAGCAGCCATTTTGTCAATAAAACTCGAAACCTGCGCATCAATCTTCAGCGCTTTATAGCTGGCCTCCACGTCGTCGCGCTGTACTTCACCCGTTTGGTGTTGAACTTCAAACTGCAGCTCATAACGTTCTCGCAATGTGGCAAGCAGCGTTGGCAACGTAGTATTCAGCGCTGCCGCTCCGCGGCTGCCTCCCAATACAAAAATACGGATCGCACCGTTAGTGCGCTGGGCAGTGTTAGCTTCATCCAGCTCTTCTAAAAGTTCATGACGCAGTGGGTTACCCACATAATACGTATCGCGCTGCTGCTTGAACGTGCCGGGAAAACCTTGCAATCGGCGGTTGGCGACCGGTGCCAACAATTTATTGGTGGTGCCAATCACAGCATTTTGTTCGTGTAAAACCAGCGGTAGACCCAGTAACTTCGCCGCCACTGCGCCTGGCCCAGCCGCAAAGCCACCCATACCCAGCACGCAGCCAGGTCGCGTTTTTGACAGTACACGCAAGGCCTGCTGTAAAGCCATCAATAATAGAAATGGCGCTTTCAACCAGCTCAGCAACCCCCTACCACGGACACCCTCAACCGACAAAAAATGCAAGGCATAACCGGCGGCAGGCACCAGGCGCGACTCAATGCCGCGCTGTGTACCCAGCCAGTGTATTTCCACGCCGGCTTGGCTCAGCTCGTGCGCCACGGCCAAGCCCGGAAATACATGTCCACCTGTGCCTCCCGCCATAATCACAATGCTCTGCTTACCTTGTCTTGATGCCAAAGCGTTGACTCTCTTTGCCTACGACTTCCGTATCGCTACCGATCTCGATAGCGACTCGCAGCACCAAACCCACCAACACGCAGCTAACCAATAAACTACTGCCGCCATAGCTGAAAAATGGCAAAGTCAGACCTTTGGTTGGTAACAAGCCCGCATTGACACCCATATTGATAAATGTTTGGCCGCCAAAGATAAGTGCAACGCCGTAACATACGTACGCCGAAAACTTTTGCTGCAGTCGCTCGGCGCGACGGCCAATTACCAACATGCGGCCGATAAGCACAGCAAAAAGAACGATGACCGCAAGCGCGCCGACGAAACCCAGTTCTTCTCCAACAATCGCGAACACAAAATCGGTGTGCGCTTCGGGCAGATAAAACATTTTTTGCACGCTGCGACCCAGACCCAGACCAAACCACTCACCACGACCGAAGGCTATCAGCGACTGCACCAACTGGTATCCGGAATCGAATTGATGCGGCCATGGATCAACAAAAGTTGCCATGCGCTTCAACCGGTATGGCGCCAACGTTGCCATCAGTCCAATCGCAACCAAGCTCACCAGGATCACGACGAAAAACTGCGTTAAACGTACTCCTCCGAGAAATAACATCCCTAGTACCGCGCCTAACACAACCACTACCGCGCCAAAATCAGGCTCCAGCAACAGCAAAACGATCAAGCCTGACATAACAACCAACGGTTTGATAAAACCACGCCATTGCAGTCGTACTTCATCTTCGCGCCGCACTAAATAAGCCGCGATGTAAAGCACAACCGCTATTTTGATTAGTTCCGAGCATTGCAGGTTGAGAACACCAAGCGATATCCAGCGGCGGCTGCCATTCACGACGTGGCCGATGCCCGGTATCAACACCAATACGAGGGACAGAAAACCTAAAGCGAGCAACACGCCACTATATTTTTCCCAGAACCGCATTGGCACACACGCAAATATCAGCGTGCCAGTCAGACCGATGCCAAGGAATACCGTGTGCCGCATGACGTGGTAAAAGGGATTGTCGTATTGCTGACTGGCATACTCCATGGAGGCGGAGCCCATCATCACCAGACCCATTACCGCGAGCAGCACAAAAGTAGCGAGTAGCCATTCGTCCACCAGTGGTGTGCGTTCGTTGGCTTGCATGTTCGGTGCCAAGGCCGCAGTCATCTGTTAAGCCTCTCCCTGCGCGCGCACTGCCTGGATAAACGCCTGACCGCGTTGCTCGAAACCGCTATACATATCAAAGCTGGCGCAAGCCGGTGAGAACAGCACACTGTCGCCGGGCCGCGCCATAGCGCACGCTGCCTGCACCGCCGCGGGCAAATCCAGCGCGAAGCAGGTGTCGGTCACCGAGTTTATTTCTTTGTCGATCAGCTTTGCATCGGCACCAATTAGCACGGCGCCATGTACATGCTGTTGCACGCTCGTTCTCAATGCCGAAAAATCAGCTCCCTTGCCCTGACCTCCAGCGATCAACACCAGGCGCCGACCCGGCGGCACACCTAAACCCTCAATCGCGGCCACAGTCGCCCCGACGTTGGTGCCCTTGGAGTCATTGATAAATTGCACGCCGCCAATTTCTGCTACCCATTCGCAGCGATGCGGCAAGCCTTCGAATGAACGAAGTTCTTCCAACATGGCGTCAAACGGTAAGCCAGCCGCCTTGCCGATGGCTAACGCAGCCAGTGCATTCTGCACATTGTGTCGGCCGGGCAATCTGAGTTCAGTCAACGGCATAAGCGCCTGATCTTCAAACGCTAGCAAAGCGCGGGTTCCTTGCTGCACAATGCCAAATGCATTTTCATGCGGCGCATCCAAACCGAAACTCCACCATTTGACATGATTGGCCAGCAACGGCCGAGTCAACGGGTCACTGCGATTGATAACGATGTTTTCGGCGCCTTGATAAACTGCCAGCTTGGCACGCTGATAGGCTTGTATATCAGCGTAGCGATCCATATGGTCGGCGCTGACGTTGAGCACTG
>JBPCXM010000031.1:0-2696 GCA_051008535.1 Pseudomonadales bacterium
GGGAGTCAAGCTGGTGTTCGAGGTTAACCACGGCTTCGCGCGAGTGTTCTAACTGCTGTTGCAATACGGACTCGACCGTCTCACGGCTCACTATTTGCTCCGTCAATTCCTGCAGCTCCGCTTGACGGTGCAAGATACCAGCTTGCGCGTCGTTATCACGCGCTACGCGCAGCCAATTGGGAGCGAGCCAGATTCCGTCCGGCGTGATCACCGATTCACCCGTTTGCAAACTCGCGCGCATGGCCAGCGCCGTATTAATATCGTCCGCCACCTTAATACCGTGCAACAAACCACGCAGATCGACGGGCGCGCTGACGCGAGATGCCAAACTCGTGGCGACCTCAGAATCGCCTGCGATCGGGCCAGAACCACTCATCAACGTGACTGTGCCGACTTCCAGCGTCGCTAATTCGGGCGCGAAGCCATCCAGATTATCCACGTGCACCGCTTGCAGGTAGTTGCCTAACACGGTTTCCACGGCGACTTCCCAACCTGGATCAACCTGCAGCTCTTCACCCAAACGCGCCTTCTCTTGCAGGCTGTGTCCCTGCAGCCAGCTATGTGTCGCGCTATCATTTTGACCGAGTGCAGCCTGCTGCAAGGCTTCCAACGACGCCTGCCGACCGCGCATGCTTTGCAACTCTGAACGGACTTTGTCTAGCGCGTCGATTTTTTGTTGCAATTCGCTGCGTTGTTGTTCAATCCGGCTGCCAAGATCTTGCCTGCCGCTTTCGAGCTGCTGGTTTTGCAATTCCAACGCTGCCAGTTTACTGCCTAGTGTGCTCAGGTCGCTTTCTTGCGGGCCATCGGCCAGGTTTACTTTTTCCTGTTCCAAGCGCGTAATGCGCTGCTGCAACGTCTCCTGTGCTTGCTCGATATGCTGAATGCGCGACTGCTGCACCTCCGCCGCTTGCGATGCCTGTGCCGCAGCGCTATTAAACTCATCCCATTGTGCTTGCCAGTCGTGCATGTCCTGATCGGCCGTTTGCAACGCGCTGGCAGCTGCCTGCTCCGCCCGTTGCAATTCGACGGTTTTTGGATCGGCCATTTGCAACTCGGCTTCCCAAGCCTCTAATTTGCTTTGGTCATCACCCAAATGACTGTCGATTTCCACCGTGCTACCTTCGGTTTGCTGTAGGTCGCCGGTCAACTGTTGGCGGCGCTCCTGCTGATGCTGCAGGGTTTGCTCGATACGCGCGATATCCGCCCCGACACTATAGAAACGACCTTGCACGCCGTTGAATATTTCGGTGTGTTCGGCTTGCCTGACCCGCGCTTTTTCAATATCGGTATCTATGCCGTGTTGCCTGGCGATGCAGGCTTCCAGCGCGTTTTGACGTTCGCCGATGACGCTTTCTTTGGCGTTGGCTTCGCTATCCAACGCGCGCCATTGCATGGATTGTAACTCGGCCTTGGCCAGTCGCTCTTCCTGCTTGAATTGCTTGTACTTCACTGCCGATTCGGATTGGCGCTTCAATGTTTGCAATTGGCGCCCGAGCTCTTCGCGAATATCGTTTAGGCGCTCAAGATTTTCCTGCGTGCGCCGCATGCGGTTTTCGGTCTCGCGACGCCGCTCCTTATACTTGGAAATGCCGGCCGCCTCTTCGACGTAAACCCGCAGCTCCTCCGGTTTGGCATCGATCAAACGTGAAATCATGCCCTGTTCGATAATGGCATAACTGCGCGGGCCAAGGCCGGTGCCGAGAAAAATATCGGTTATGTCGCGGCGCCGACACTTGGTGCCATTCAAATAATAGAACGATGTGCCGTCACGAATCAGTTTGCGGCGAATGGAAATCTCATTGTATTTGGCCATCTCGCCTGTGAGCATGGTGTCATGATTGTCAAACACCAGCTCGATAGAAGCTTGCGCCACCGGCTTGCGTGCGCTCGAGCCGTTGAAAATTACGTCGGCCATATGTTCGCCACGCAAATTCTTAGCTGAGCTTTCGCCCATCACCCAGCGCACAGCGTCGATAATATTCGACTTGCCGCAGCCGTTAGGTCCGACGATGCCGCATAGATTGCTGGGAAAATGAACTGTAGTCGGGTCGACGAACGATTTAAAGCCCGCCAATTTTATTGACTTGAGACGCATAACACCTTCAACAACAATTCGTATCTGTTTGATTTTTATGACTAGTGCAAACAGATCGTTTTACAGCCATAGAAGGCATTGTAGTTTAGCGGTTTTGTTTGGCGAACTCTAGCGATAAACCGTAAAAATACGTGATGATGACATGCCTGTCTTGCGAGGCCTTGGGGCTTCGATTGGTGTCCGGTAGTCACGCAAATATCAAGACCTTATTCTGCTCGGCAAGCATAAAACCGATATTAGTCTGACTTTTGTCGGCACTGCCGCTTCGAAGGGGGCTCTGTCGGCAAACATGCCGCTTCTTGAGATTGACTAGAGTCGTTTGTTTCACGGATTTTTGCTGTTCCTTTAAAACCCCGTTTAACTTGCGGGCCGAGCAGTAAGGGTACGTCGGTAAAGGTGACGGCACCGCTGCTATCAACTGATTTAAATATTTTGCCACCGGCATTCGCTTTCTCACTCGGATTGAGCGCAATAAACAAGGCGAGTGGTAGTGCTAGTGAAAAACGAAGGTTTGTTTTTGTAAGATCCATCTTGACGTACTCCTGATGATCGCAGTGACCGTCACTGCGATTGATGAGCACATTCTACGGCGCGATAT
>JBPCXM010000032.1:0-8444 GCA_051008535.1 Pseudomonadales bacterium
CCCTCCTGCCGCTTGCCGGAATTCGACTCATGTTCATCGGTCAGATCTGCAGTAATTGAATAAGAGGCAACATTGCGTAACACAAACAGGTACACAAATAGAAAGTTCTGGAGGAGCAATAAGCCCAGTACCACAGGGTGCCCGTTTTCGGGTATCAAGTCGAATATTCGCAAAAGGTAGAGCCAGATAGCGTCCAGCAGCATAAAGATAATGGCACGATTCAATATTTTATGCTTGGGCCAGCGTTTACCCAATGGGCCCAACGTTAACAGGGCAAGTGGTACGGCGGTGATAACCGGAAGCCCCATCAACAACGCCATCTGGGTAGCGTCAAGCTCCCAGTAATACGTCCAGGCCATCACATTCAGCGTCACCGTAATGCCGTAAGAGGAGGAGGCCGCCAGGTCGTAGTACAATAAATTGCGAAAGTTGATATTGCGAAACGTGCCAAAAAAATCACGCGCCATTCCTCGCAAGCCTTCGCTTGAGGGCATCTTCTCCGCTGCGACTTTAGTTGCGCCGATAAAGCCGCGAGTGCCCCATATCGTTGCTATCGAAGCCAGCCACACCACTAGCGCCGATGCCCAGCCATAGTCGGTATAGTTTTCGGCAATAAATCGTCCATCTTCACCATTGGTTTTACCGAACAGAAAATACATACTTAGCGCAGGCAGCAAAATGGAAGCAAGAAACAAAAAACCGATACGCATGCCCAACAGGTGACTGCGTTCGTGATAGTCCTGAGTCATTTCAGCCGCCAGCGCAAGGTGTGGCAAGGCAAAAACGGTGACCGCCGTGCGAATCCACAAGGAGCAAGCCAAAAGCCAGCAAGCGAGGTAGGTCGTATCGGCGACTGCCCAGGCCGGTGGGTTGAAAAGTGCAACGAAACCTAATCCGAGGGGGAAGGCACTTGTGACCATAAATGGATGACGACGGCCCCAGCGACTGTGAAAACGATCGGACCAGGTGCCCATCATGGGGTCTGACACGGCGTCCCAGACCAGACTGAGGAATAGTACGATGCCGGTTGCCGTACCACTCAAACCCAAGACCTGGGTATAAAACAGCAGCACGAACATGGTGAAGGCGGCCTCTTTTACCGCATACACCGCACCGCCAACCCCGTAAGAGAGCCTACTCCCCCGGCTTATGCGCACAATGGAATACTCATGAGCAGTTTAGACTGGTTCACGACGTACCCAGCGGCTGTTTGCAGCGAAGTCATGAATTGGCTCACCGGCGGCCAGCCAACCGCCAAAACCACTGGCCAGATGGGCAACATTGGTGTAACCCATATCTTGAAGCGCTTTTACCGCATAGACGGAGCGACCACCGCCGGCGCAAAAAACTATAGTTCGTTTATCTTCGCCGAAAAAATCGCGCGCATAAGGGCTGGCGGGATCGGCCCAAAACTCAAGCATGCCGCGCGGCGTATGTTTTGCCCCTGGTATGGTGCCCTTATCAACAAGTTCTTGAATCTCGCGCAGATCCAGCAACAGAAGCTCGCCACATTCGGCCAGCTCTCTTTTCAGGTCTTCCACTTGCAGATTTTCGATCGTCTCGGCAATCTCCATCACATGTTCGAAGACGTTTCTAATAGTCATGGTTAAACCTCCGATTAACCCCTAGATTGGGGGATGTTGAATAAGCTTAGATTATTGGGTTGAGCGGTAATAGATTGTATATTTGCGCAATTTCAAAGTTTATTTCGTAAAATTTCATGAAGCGCTGTCATGTTTATCTTTGCCCATACTGCAAGGTCATCTCTTAATACTATTGCGATTTTGGTATCAAACATATTTTTTCAACTATTGTTTCCGAACTAACGTGAGGTAGCTATGCGTTCTAAGTTCATTTCCATCCGTATTGTAAAGAGCGGGCTGGTTGATTCTTTACGATAATCAATCTAGCTCAAGTTAGCTAAATCGTTTTCTGCGGGCCCCGGGTATCTTTTTTAAGCTTTCCCACGGATCCGGCCATTACCGCTTTCAAGAGGTAATGCTCGCCCATAGATATATCGCAAACGATAGCCCGCTCGAGATGCTGCGTACCCAATGACGAGGCGCCCATTGGTTAAGTAATCTTTCTATTTCAGATTCCGTTAGTTCCGCTTTGCGATCCAACAACTGATCATTGATAGGCTTAAGCACAACCACTGTGAATGGGATGACGAAGATCAGCAACGCGGCACCGATTGCCCATAGAATGTTGTCGGCTAAGAACCACTGTATAAACCCGGCAAGCGTGCCTCCGAGCGCCGAGGTTATCTGCATGGGTGCAGCTAAACCGTACATGGGAGGAAAAAACTTGGCAGCAACCGGCACGCCCGCTTTCATCGAGGCCGGATGTTGGGCTATCGATATGTAGACTGCGGCTCCGAAAAACGTGCCGCAGAGAAACAGCGCTAAGAACTCTACCAGTAGCATTCGAACCTACCTCCCCAGGGTGCTCGTCTTAAAACATTGTGTTGTCGTTTGCCGACTTATCTGGGATAACTTGTAAAACATCCCAGTGCTCTACAATCTTGCCGTTATCATCGAAGCGGAAGATGTCTATCCCTGCATAGTCGCTGTCCCCCGGCCACTCTTGGTGACAATGAAGAACAACTAAATCGCCTTCCGCAATCACTCGTTTGAAGTGAGTTTTCTTCCCTGGGAAGTCGGCGCCCATTCGCTCGAAATACTCAATAAATGCTTCCTTACCATCTGCGACTTCGGTGTTGTGCTGGATGTACTCGTCGCCCGCGTATTTCTCTATGGCCGCACGCGGTTGGCACTGATTGAACATCAGGTCATAGAACGCTTGCGCACTACGCTTGTGTTGCTCCAGCTTGCTACTCAATTTGATCGCTCCTGGTGTGTTCCAATTCTAGAGACACAGATTATTGGCGGCTTGGGGTTGTTCACTCAATTATGACCGATAGGGCTGATTGACCGCAATCTGGTCTGTTACGAGTCAGTCGAACCTAGTGATTGAGGCCAAGAATTCTCGACGCGAACGGCCAACTCCAGACACACGATGAAGCCATCAATCCGCTTTTGTACTTCAAAGTATTGTCAGCTGATGCTGAGGAAACAGCCCGGTGATGCGGGGCTGTCCTCATCAGCTTTTGTTTTAGTACGTTTGGATGTCGACATTTACCGGCAAAGAACGCGAAATCATCTCATAGACCGGCGAGAACTCCATGCACTCTCGCAGTGATGTCGAATCGGTATCGGTCTTGACTCGCATGGTCACTCGAATCTGTTGATAGCCTTTGCGAACATTTTCGGCCATGCCGAGGAATCCTCGCAGGTCGAGATCACCTTCGAACTCGGAATTCACGGCGCCAATCTCGATGCCACGTGCTGCCGCATGGTACACCATGCTGGTAGTCATGCAGCCGGCAAGCCCGTGGAGAACGAATTCCACCGGATTGGGACCTAGATCCCGACCAAGCAGCACTGGCGGCTCATCGGCGTCAAGAACAAATGGTTCGGTACGCGATGTGTCTTCCTGCTCGCAGCCATAGAAATCCTGGATCGTCGAGCGATTGTGACCGCCGTCTACCCATTGGTTAGCTGCGCGGAATTGAAACTCAGCCAGTGCGTTGTTCTGCTGGATTGCTGCAATCGTGTCGGTCAGTGCAGTGACATTGACGCCGTTGCAAATTTGTTCATTTTTCATCGCTGGTTGATTCATTGTCTGTTCCTCTGGTTGTGGTAGATTTCATCGATCAAGCGTTACTCAAACGATGAGGTACACAATAAGGCTTGACAGCTGATGTTATAAGATGGATTCTTGCCAATATCGGTTCATTTGTGCCACGGCGTGACATAAAAGATGTCTGACAAACCAATGGAAGTGCTCATACTTGCTATGCCGGAGACGGCTGGTTCGGCCCTGTATGGCATGCTGGACGTGCTCTCATCTGTTGGGAATATCTGGCAAACAATGGTCAGAACAGAGGTTGAACCAGCTCTATTTCGTCCTCGTATTGTGTCTCTTGCGAAGCGCCGATTTGATTGCGGGAACGGCATCCCCGTGTGTCCAGAACTCAGCATCAAAGATGACCCAAAGGCAGATATTCTGATTCTGCCGGAGCTGTGGCTGGGACCTGACGAGCACTTGAAAGGCCGCTATCCTCTGTTAATGGATTTCATCCGGCGCAAACACAGCGAAGATACGTTTATCTACTCGGCTTGCTCCGGAGCCATCATGCTGGCCGAGTCCGGGCTGCTGGATGGTCACGAGGCAACATCGCACTGGGGCTATCAAGATCTATTTCGCCTGCACTATCCGACGGTGCATTTTTGCCCTGAACCAAACCTGTGCTTTGCGGACCCTGAAGGTCGGATTGTCACCGCTGGCGGCACAACTTCATGGCACGATCTTGCCACACATATCATCGCCAGGCACGCAAGCCCCGGTGAGGCTCTTCGCATCACTAAAGTGTACTTGCTCAAGTGGCACGGCGAAGGTCAATTACCTTACGCGTCGCTTATTCGTAATAGCCCCCACTCGGACGCAAAGGTTCGCGAATGCGAGGAATGGCTAGCAGAACATTACCGCGAACCTGAAGCGGTTAGTAGTCTTATCGCAGCGATGAAATCACCGGCGCGCACGTTAAAGCGCCGTTTCAAGGCGGCCACTGGCATGACACTGATCGAGCGGGTGCAGATTCTTCGAGTTGAGGAAGCGAAAAAACTATTGGAATCCACTCGGATTTCTGTTGACGACATTAGTGCGTCAGTTGGCTACGAGGATGCAGCGTTCTTGCGGCGCCTGTTTAAACGGGGAACCGGACTCGCGCCGAGTGAATATCGGCGTATGTTCCAACCGACGAGAAGAACATAAGAAAATTTGCCGAAGGAGCGCGGTTCACGTCTATTATGACCGATCGGGCTGGGCGCCGGGTCCCGTTTGGGCCGCAGCTTGGCAATGCAATTAGCCCAGCAGGTATGCCACGAAGGAAATCCTCGCTGGAACAAAAAAATCCAAACCACGCATACTGGTTGGCACTAGGGCTGGTAAAATCGACTTTCTGACTCGTTTAATGTCAGTTCATACGGGGCGTCTCTTAGGTAGGCTTAACTCGACATAGCAGCGATGGATAAACCGTTATACTGGCTCACAACTGCCGAACTTGCCGATGCATTCAGATCTGGTAAATGCAACTCGGTAACGGCAACCCAGGCTATGCTGGAAAGAATCGACAAATTTGATCCGCAACTTAACAGTTATGTTAGCGTGCTTAATGAGCAGGCCCTGGCTAGTGCAAATCATCTCGACGAGGAACTGGCCACTGGGTGTGATCGAGGTCCATTGCACGGTATTCCCATCGCCGTAAAAGACATTTTTGCGGTCGCCGGCCTAGCGACCGCAGCCGGTACCGAGGTGTTAACGAGCCTGGAGCCGGCAAGTCAGGACGCGGCGGTTATCGCCCGCTTGCGCGCAGCGGGAGCGGTATTGTTGGGTACACTGGCGCTAACTGAAGGCGCGTTGTCGACATACCACCCGACGAATAAAATTCCTGTAAACCCTTGGGACCCTAGCCGCTGGACTGGAGTCTCCTCCAGCGGTGCCGGTGTCGCGACTGCGGCGGGAATGTGCTTTGGGGCATTGGGTACGGATACCGGCGGATCCATTCGTTTCCCCGCGGCGGCCAACGGTGTAGTTGGCATCAAACCTACCTTCGGACTCGTACCCACCAGTGGTACGTTTCCCTTATGCCCCTCTATGGACCATGTTGGCCCATTGGCCAGAAGCGTGCAGGACGCTGCGACTTTGTTGGCAGTGATCGCAGACACTAATGTGCTTGCGCACATTGACACAAGCGCAGCTGCATTAAGTGGTTTGCGAATCGGCATCGACGAAAAATTTGCGTACTTGCATACAGACTCCGTCATTGTTGACCGTATCATGGCATGCGCCGTGGTACTCGAGCAGGCGGGCGCGGTGCGAGTAGAGGTAACGGTGCCTGAATGGGAGAAGGTGCAATCAGCCTGGTCTCTTCTGTGTGCGGTCGAGGCTGTGCAGGCCCACAAGCCGTTCTACCCGGCGAGAAGAGTGGAGTATGGGGAAGAATTTGCCGCCTTCCTTGACATGGGTAGAACCGTAACCGGCCCGATGTTAAGCGACGCGAATTTTGCTCGCACGGAGTTCTCATTGAAATTGCAGCAACTTTTTCGGCACATCGATATCTTGTTTTGTCCAGCGATGGGAGTGCCGGTACCGCCACGGCTTCGCGACCCCGAACATGACAAAGATATCCCGTCCTTGATGCGCTTCACAGCCCCATTCAATGCCGCGGGCAACCCTGCGCTGGTATTGCCTTGCGGAGTCGCCGCCGACGGCATGCCGCTGAGTCTGCAGATGGTTGCAGCGCACGGTCGCGAGTCGACGCTGATCTCTGCAGCGCACGCATTCGAGCAAGCAACCGCATGGCACACTCGGCATCCGTCTATAGCGCAGTGTCCTACATAACGCACCCATTTAGAAGCGCCCCGCTAAATGAATGCGTTATGTAGGACACTGCACTAGGTTAGCTGATTTGCGTATCCAATGGCAGCTCGGTGGTGTCTTTGATACGCGTGACCGCAACGTTAGAATGCATCTCGCGAATACCGGGTATCTGCGCCAAGTGGGTGCGAATAAAAATTTCATAGTGGCGAATATCGCGCGTCACCACCTTGAGCATATAGTCCATGCTGCCGGTCATTGTGTAGCATTCAACTACCTCGGGAAACTTCACAATTTCGCGTTCGAACTCCTGTAACGCGCCGCGGCCGTGTGTGCTCAGATTGACCGTGGTAAACACCACCACTTCCATGCCCAGCTTGTCGTGGTCGAGCAGCGCTACCTTGCGTTTAATAATCCCTTCTTGCTCGATGCGGTTGATGCGCCGCCAACAAGGCGATTGCGACATCCCAACTTTATCAGCCAGCTCGGCCGTGCTGAGGCTGGCATCGTGTTGCAGCAACTTTAGAAGTTTGATGTCTGCATTGCTCAGTTCGAGTGACATAAATATACCCAAAAAAACGGGTTAATAGAAAAATATATTCGTTATTGAACAGATTATACGCTAATTAGAAACGAAAATTCGCTGAAAGTTAACTATTATTCGCTTAATATATGCAGTGTTGCGATTCGCGACTAAATATCGCGAGAATCGTGGTTTGGTATCGCGATGCAACTGGCAGACATAGTCCACTAAAACCGAGGCGACACATGGCGCTGGCAAAAATTTCACTCGACGACAAATACGCCCTGGACACTGCACGCGCCTATATGACGGGCATAGAAGCGCTGGTGCGGCTGCCGATGTTGCAGCATCAACGCGACCAGCACGCCGGTTTGAATACTGCCGGCTTTATTTCCGGTTACCGTGGCTCACCGTTGGGCGCGGTGGATCAGGCGCTGTGGCAGGCGCGCACTCATCTCGATAAACACAATATTCATTTTCAACCCGGCGTAAACGAAGACCTAGCTGCGACGGCCGTATGGGGCAGCCAGCAAGTAAATTTGTTTCAGGGAGCGAAATACGATGGCGTGTTTTCCATGTGGTACGGCAAGGGGCCAGGTGTCGACCGTAGCATGGACGTCATCAAGCATGGCAACGCCTTTGGGGTTGCAAAACACGGCGGTGTGCTAGCGGTTGCCGGCGATGACCACGCCTGTAAATCGTCGACCCTGCCACACCAGAGCGAGCACATGTTTATTGGCGCGTCGATTCCGGTGTTGAACCCGTCCAACGTACAGGAAGTGCTGGACCTCGGTGTTTTTGGCTGGGAGTTATCGCGTTTCAGCGGTTGCTGGGTGGCGTTAAAAGCCATCACCGAAAATATGGATTCGGCTATCTCGGCTGAGATCGACCCGCAACGTGTGCAAATCATTATTCCCGAAGACTTCGAGTTGCCGCCCGAAGGGGTGCACGGCCGCTGGCCCAGTACGCCGCTGGAGCAGGAACGCATTCTCAACAAATATCGCATCTATGCGGCGCGCGAATTCGCCCGCGTTAATCGCCTCAATAAAATCGTTATCGACAGCCCGCAACCTAGGCTGGGTATTATCACCAGCGGTAAATCTTATTTGGATGTGTTGCAAGCGCTGGATGATCTGCACATTGATGCCGATCTGGCCGCAAAAATCGGTTTGCGCGTCTTTAAGGTTGGTATGAGCTGGCCATTGGAGCCGGTCACCACACATGAGTTTGCCAAGGGGCTGGAAGAAATATTAGTTGTCGAAGAAAAACGGTCTGTCATCGAGGATCAATTGACGGGTCAACTTTATAACTGGCCAGTCGATGAGCGTCCACGTGTGTTTGGTGAATATGATGAGACCGGCGCGGACTTACTTCCCAACCTGGGAGAGTTGACACCGGCAGCGATAGCCCGCGCCATTGCCGCTCGTATTACTCGCTTTTATGAAAGTGAGGCGATTAATCAACGGCTGGAGTTTTTGGC
>JBPCXM010000033.1:0-4641 GCA_051008535.1 Pseudomonadales bacterium
AGATCATCGGCAGAGACTGGCACAGCCGCCACCAACGGACTCTGGGGTAGTTCATTGTGCGATTGCAAATAACGGCGCATCGCAGTCGCAGTGACGGCAAGCACCACATCATTGATGGTGCCACCGAGCGCGTTTTTGATACGCCTAAACTGTTCGATATCATGTTGCGCGGTGGAGAACGTGCGGTGCGCCGTCAGCGCGTAGTTGAAACGCGTTTTCGGGATGTTTTTGGCAAACGGCTCGGGCGGCTGCAGCGCCGCATGTTGTTTGCGTTCCTTGATCGCGTTGGCGCCCTCAATCGAGCGCTTTAATAAATGCGGTAGTCGCGCCCAGGTTTTAAGATGGTCCCGGAAAGCGTCGGCCAGCAAGGTTCGGTAAGACGGAATAGCCTCCGCTTGTCACGGCGCCTGTTCGGGTTGTGGCGCTTGCTCTGCCGTAGCGACCAACGTGCTGCCGATAAACGCCGCGGACGCGACGCCGTCGGCCACAGCATGGTGGATTTTATTGACATAAGCAATGCGGCCGCCTTCGAGACCCTCGATGAGCCACGCTTCCCACAACGGTCGGGACCGGTCTAAGGCGTAACTGCCAATCAACGCGATCATTTCATTCAACTCTTTTTTACCTCCAGGCGTGGGCAAGGCCACACGGCGCACATGAATATTAATATCGAACTCAGGGTCCTCAATCACTACCGGGTGATGCAGCCCAGAAGGTACGGGGATAATGCGGCGGCGAAAAGCGGGCAGCAAATGCAGGTGTTGTTCGATATCGCGCTTGGTCTGTTCGTAGTCTTTTGCCTGCGCGGGTGGCTCGCACAGGCTTATTTTCATTGTATGCATTAGTACGCTGGGAGTTTCCTGGTAAAGGAAATAGGCATCTTGACCTGAAAGCCTGTGCATTGACTCCTCTAATTGTCGCCTGCATCACTAAGCGCGCCGTTGGTAGTGACCTTTGTGCGGTTACACCGCAGCCTCTACCTTCTTCTCTTCAATCACATCCTTATAACAGTCTTCGGCATAGAAATGCTGTTCTTGCAACGTATGCTGGCTATGCCATACTTGAGCGAAGAACGGATTGCGCGCGGCCACGCGGTCAAAATCCCAGCCCGGCGCTGCCTCGTGCGGCGACCAGTGTCCTGCTTTCAATATCAGGTTCACCGAACCCTGGAATTCATGCCTCCCGGCATCTTGCCAGTTGAGAATGGTGGCGTTATCACCATCCCATTGCGTCGATAGCAGCTTGCCACCGCGAAATTCTGCGGCACCTTGCAAATCGTCAAGATCGAGTTGCGGTTTAAACTCGTCATAACCATGGTCTAACAGTGTTGGCTCGAAATCGTCGGGCCGACGCGGCATGTCGACATCCCAGCCGGAAATATTGTCGTACGCAGCCGCCGAGCCATAGAACGCACTCATTCTCTGCGCCATATTATTTTCGCGCCAATGTTTCGTTCCGGTTACCGAATTTGCAAGTGACTCCACCATGCTGCGCACTCCCTGCGGTGACATGTCTGGCATGGGCATACCCGCCGCATCCATTTCCGCCGCCAATTTGGCCATGTAGGCGTGCACCTGCACGAAATGATCGTCGGTGTCTTCGCGCCAAAAATCCAGGTACTCGTTCAGCTTATCGCTATCGGCGAACCAGCCGCAATGGAAATTTCGCAAGGCAAACCATTTGCGCTCGAAGATCTGGCGATAATCGCCCAAACCGAGTTCGCTGAACATGCGCGCAAAGTAATCGATAGTCACGAATCGACAGCTTGGTCCGCCAGCCATGTTGTAGACACTACCCCAGAAGTCGGATTCCTTCGGTACATCCAGGGCATTCACCAAACCCCTGCCGGCATCATTACTGGTGTTCATTTCGATGGCGGTGTGAACCGGCTGATGGAACATGATGGGGTCAATCAAGGCCGTAAAAAAATCCGGAATAGTGATAAAGGTTTGGCGCAATGATACCCAGTGCCTAATGCCGCTTTCGATCACCACCTGTTCGCCGGCAATTTTAGTCGTGGCGTAAAAGTCAAAAATACTCGGCACCAGCGGATCACCGGTGCGAATCATATGAACGGGCGCCTGCCGATCGCCGTACTGCGCAACCGAACCGATATGAATAAAACGAATGTGCTGCGCGCCATTGGGCTGCGCCTTAACCGCATCGACGAGATATTGCACGGCTGTGGTGTTAACCGCCTCTGCGCTGATCGGATCTAGGTCCGCCGCCGGGGCGATAAAGGCCATGGGGTTTAAGACAATATCGACACCCTGGCAAGCCGTGAGTATATCGGCATAATTGATGGCGTCACCCCACACAATCTTCAAAGCGCCTTGCTGATAGCTGGCAACGCCCGGTCCGTCGATCCTTGCGCCATCCAGGTAGGGTTCAAATAAGGTGACATTTTTTGCCGAGGGACGCAATAGCAAGACGATGTCAAACGTGTCTTTGCGTTTCCACAATTCTTTAAACGCACAGTGTCCCATGGAGCCCGATGCGCCAGTGAGCAGTACTTTTTCCTTCGTCATCTTTCCCTCCAGGGTTAGCTTAGGGTTGCCGTATGGAATGATCGCCTACGCGCCACTCGCGGTAATATAAGATAAACCGCTTTTACATCGAACCTTAGGCGGCGAGCATCATAATGCGCCTATCCGAACATCTAGGCATCGTCCGAATGGACTATATTTGGAGGTATTTCTTCTCGATGGGAAGCAAGCCCCAGGCCCGCAACGCTTTTGAGTACCAGGCTCACCAGCATGGTCTGCTGACTCACGCCGGTTTTGGAAAAGATCGATCGTAAATGCGCGCGGGCGGTGTTGCGGCTGATGGACAATGCACCGGACACTTCATCCAAACTGGCACCATTAGCCAACAACAAGGCCAGCGATGCTTCCGACCGTGTGAGCTTGAACAGCTCAACGAGAACGGCTTTTGAGTCGGCGATCTGATGCTCGGGATCATAAATAAACACGGCGACGGCAGGATTTCGCTGCCCTTCAACGCGCTCGCATTGTGCTACCGGGCGCAACACCATTCCCAGCGGCTGGCGGCCCGATGGGCGATCAATCGCCAGCACCTCAATCAGGGCCAGCTCCTGTTCGCGCTGCGCCGTCAGAACATGAGTCACCAGTGACTTAAGCTTTGCCGATGTCTGGCGATGGGCTGCAGATAGACGGCCATTTTTCAAATTCAAACCATCGTTTTGCGCGAGCAAAACATCAGCCGTTGCATTCACATCGATGACCTCGCCAGCGTCATCGAGAATCACCGATCCCACCGCAAGCTGATTCATGGCATTGGAATACAGGGATTTTTCCGCACTGATTCTGTTCAGGCGCACATAGTATTCAACCGCTTGCTGCAAATGCGGTATAAGAAAATTGCATACTTCCTTATCTGCGGAGTTAAAATTTTTTGCATTTTTATCCCGCGTTAAGCGCAGGCTGGCGCGAACTCCACTATCGCCTTGCAAATCCACGCCAAGAATATACAGAATGTTGGCGGGTTCTAGCGTAAGCTTGTAAAATTCCGATGCGCGCAACTCTTTAACCGAAATCACCTCTTCCAGCGTCACGGCTTGACCTGCCGGCAAGTTAACAAAAGGGTCGAAGGCAAACATCTTATCGGAATAAATATTATGCGCGTCTTGCGGCAACACATCGGGTGGGCCACTGCCCAGAATCAGGCCTGCATCTGCTTTGCTTGGCGAGCGTAAAATCAGCAGTGCAGTTTGTGCAGAAACTGTTTCCCGCAATTGTTCGAAGAATGTCGCCCAGGGTGTTTCTTCCATGGCGCCGGCGTAAAGGCCTGCGATCAATTCGCTGAATGCCGTTAACGAAATCGAACTTTTCATTGCCTTACCGAACTTGGAAGCTCCATTCGCATTGCACACAGATTATAATGGAAAGCGTAGGCCGCCGGGATATCGGTATCGTGTGTAGTATCTCACTACACGTGCATCATTCCTGTCCGGTCCGAAAAAATGATCGCTAGCCGACCAACTCGTAGTCATCGATGATGGGCGCCTTCATCACGTCCACAAAGCGCTGATAGGACCAGGGCCAGGTGGCGGGCACGCCTTCGGCGTCCAGGTACCAGCTGTTGCAACCCGAGCCAAAAATGGTTTTTTTAGCGGCCTCAATGCGCTCCGTGTCGAAGGCTTCCAGCGCGCTTTGTTTGGGGCTGACTTCGCAGCACTTGCCGGCCACAACCCAATCGATCAATTGCGCAATGTAACCCCATTGCAGTTCGGCAATATCGATCAGCGAGAAGTTGCCGACGGGACCGTTGGGACCGTTCAACATAAACAAATTGGGGAACTCCGGAATGGATATGGACTTGTAGGCTGTGGGGCGCCTGGCCCAGGCCTGTTCCAGCGTAACACCGCCGCGACCGATCAACTCCATCGGGCGCATAAAGCGGTCCGCCTGAAAACCTGTGGCCAGCACAATGAGATCAAACTCATGCAACTCCCCGTCCAAACTACGAACACCTTTATCTTCAATGCTGTTAACACCTGCCGTCACTACCCGTGCGTTCGGCTGCTGGATGGCCTGGTAATAATCCGGTGAAAAAATCAGTCGCTTGCACGCGGCGCGGTAGTTGGGTCGCAGTTGCTCCTTAAGCGCCGGGTCGCGAATG
>JBPCXM010000034.1:0-3213 GCA_051008535.1 Pseudomonadales bacterium
CACCGGTAAGCCTGGTCTTGGGCGACAATATTTTTTACGCTGAGGGCTTATCCCACTTATTGCAGCAGGCAGTAAAAAGCGACCAGGGCGCAACTATATTTGCCTATTATGTGAACGACCCTCAGGACTATGGGGTAGTCAGTTTTGATAAACAAGGTAAGGCCACCACAATCGAAGAGAAGCCGAAAAATCCCAAGTCACATTACGCTGTGACCGGCTTGTACTTCTACGACAATGCAGTGGTGGACATCGCCGGGCAAATCAGACCTTCGGAACGCGGCGAGCTGGAAATCACCGATGTCAACCGCGCCTATCTTGAAAACAAAACACTAAACGTTGAAGTCATGAGCCGCGGCACGGCCTGGTTGGATACCGGCACGCACAAATCTTTACTGGATGCCGCCAATTTCATCCGCGTGGTAGAGGAGCGGCAAGGCTTGAAAATAGCCTGTCCCGAAGAAATCGCTTATAGACAAGAATTTATAAACGCGGACCAGTTGAGCGCCCTTGCCGCACCGCTGAAAAAAAGCGGTTACGGTAAATATCTAGAACGTGTATTGAAGGAATCTTTCTAATGCAGCGCATCGCTACGCCATTACCCGGATTGCAATTACTCGAACCCACCGTGCACGGCGACGAGCGCGGTTTCTTTATGGAGACTTGGAACGCGCAAACCTTCAGCGAATTGGGCATAGCCGCCAACTTTGTGCAGGACAATCACAGCAGCTCACGGCAGGGTATTCTGCGCGGCTTGCACTATCAAATTCAGCACAGCCAGGGCAAGCTGGTGCACGCAGTGCGCGGTAGTATCTTTGATGTAGCGGTCGATTTACGCCAGTCCTCCCCCACTTTTGGACAATGGTACGGAGTCGAGCTCAGCGCTGCCAACAAACTATCATTATGGATACCGGCAGGCTTCGCCCACGGTTTTTACGTGACGAGCGAGGAAGCGGAGATGGTTTATAAATGCAATGATTACTATGCGCCCCAGCATGAGATTACCCTGGCATGGGACGACCCAACGCTGGCAATTGACTGGCCGCTGATCGCGGACGAACCGGTGCAGTTGTCGGCCAAGGATCGTAAAGGCCTAAGCTTCGAAGAGGCGCCGAAGTTTAGTTATATCTTTCACGTCGCGAGCACACTATCTTCCTGAACGTGCTGCCACCAATCGGCATTGTGTAAAAACCAATGCAGCGTTTTCTCCATGCCACTCGCAAAACTTTCCTGCGGTGTAAAACCTAACTCGCGACCAATTTTTGTCGCATCAATGGCATAACGCCAATCATGGCCGGCACGGTCGGTGACAAACTCGATCGCATTGCGGCTGGGCAAACCGCGCGCCGCGTGGGACTGAGGATAGCGCTGTCGCAGTTTTGGTTCGGCAGAAAACTGCTTATCGAGCAAATCACACAACAAATGCACCACGTCTATATTCTTCCATTCATTATTGCCGCCAACATTGTAGGTTTCACCCACCTTGCCCCGCTGCAGGATCAGATCGATAGCGCGACAGTGATCTTCAACATAAAGCCAATCGCGTACATTTTTGCCACTGCCGTACACCGGCAAGGCTTTGCCTTGGAGTAAATTGATAATGCAAAGCGGGATAAGCTTTTCCGGCAAATGGTAAGGGCCGTAATTGTTGGAGCAATTACTGGTCGTCACTTGCAAACCATAGGTATGCTGATAAGCGCGCACCAAATGGTCAGATGCCGCCTTACTCGCGGCGTACGGCGAATTGGGTTGATACAGGTTCTGCTCTGTGAACGCAGGGTCCGCATCTTCCAACGTACCGTACACCTCGTCGGTGGAGATGTGATGAAAACGATGCTCGTGCGGCGCGAGCGTCGTTAACCAAATGTCGCGCGCGGCCTGCAGCAAACTGTGAGTGCCAACTACATTGGTCTCGATAAACTGCGCCGGCCCGGTGATGGAACGATCAACGTGGCTCTCGGCCGCAAAATGTACAATGGTGTCGATGTCATGAGCGACCAGCAAACTGGTCACCAGCTCAGTATTACAAATATCGCCACACACAAAACTCAGCTGCTCAGTTGCCAGCACATCATTCAAATTGATCTCGTGACCTGCGTAGGTGAGCGCATCCAGCGCTACCACACGATCGACGGGATGTTGTTGCAGCCAATAGCGAACAAAATTACTCCCAATAAAACCAGCAGCGCCGGTGACCAGTAAACTCGCCATTTAGCTCGTCTCCTCTGCCAGTCTTGTGAGCATATCGCGCAGCGTATGGCGCCAATGCAATGGGGCAAATCCGGCTGCCACGGTTGCGCTTTTGTCCAGCACGCTGTAGTGCGGCCGTTTTGCCGCAGTGGGATATTCCGCCGAAGAGACGGGTCGTATCGGTATTTGTCGGTCCAGCAAACCCAGCTCTAGCGCAATGTCCTGAATTGCCACCGCGAAGTCGTACCAACTAGCAACTCCCGCATCGGTCCAGTGATATATGCCGTACATGCTCTCTTTGGCAACGACTTGCCACACAAATTCGGCCAAACCAGCTGCCCAGGTGGGCGAACCCACTTGATCTGCTACGACGATGACCGACTCGCGCTCGCGCAGCAATCGCAGCATGGTATGTACGAAGTTATTGCCGTAAGCCGAGTACAACCAGGCGGTGCGAATGACTACGCATTGCTGCGATTGTTGCGATAACAGTGCATGCTCGCCCTGGCGTTTGCTTTCCCCGTAGGCGTTGATGGGTTGCGTCGCTGCCGTGGTCGAGTACGGCATGGTCTGGTCGCCGTGAAACACAAAATCGGTCGAGAAGTGTATGACCCTTGCCCCTTCAATCAGCGCATACTCAGCCAGCAGCGCCACAGCCTTGCCATTTACGGCGGCAGCTATGGCGTGGTTTTCTTCAGCGGCATCGACCTGCGTATAAGCGCCAGCATTGATAATAAGATCCGGACGCGTTTGTTCTAACGCCGCACGCACGCTGTGCTCGTCGGCTAAATTCAATTGTTCGCGATCGCTAGCCACCAGCACATGACCCTGTGGCGCGCTGCCACTGAGTTCGCAACCCAACTGGCCAGCGGCGCCGGTAATAAGAATATTCATACCAACTGTTCTGCTAAAGCTTAAATGCGCGCCACCCCACTCGCTGGTTTCGGTTAGAATGCCGGCGGCGCAAACCCATCATTATACATAGCCTTCGTTTTGACCACGCACCACGCGCGGTCCTCTGACCAA
>JBPCXM010000035.1:0-14558 GCA_051008535.1 Pseudomonadales bacterium
CTTTAGGCCGGCTTCATCGGCATAAAACATTGGCCCACCGCGCACCATTGGAAATCCATAGCCGAACACATAGACAATATCGATATCGCTGGCTCGCTGCGCGATTCCTTCCTCCAATATCTTCGCGCCTTCGTTGATCAGAGCCAGGCTTAGGCGATCAACAATTTCCTCTTCGCTAAACTTACGTTGACTTACCCCCAACGCTTCTGCTTCCGTTCGCACCACGGTCAACACCTCGGGGTCGGAGATGCGGGCGCGAGTTTGCGGGTCGTATTGGTAGAAGCCGGCGCCGGATTTTTGCCCCAGCCGACCATTTTCGACCAACACATCGGCAACGCGGTAGGTTTTCGGGTCACCTTTCTGTGCCAGTGTCAGCCCTTCGCGCGCTTTATAGCCAATATCAAGACCGGCCAAGTCGCTGACCGCCAATGGTCCCATAGCCATGCCCCAGCTTTCCATTGCACCATCAATTTGTTCCGGGATCGCACCCTCGATTAAACACAACTGTGCTTCACGGAAGTAGTGGCGCAACATCCGGTTGCCGATAAAGCCATAGCAAACCTTGGCCAACACCGGTACTTTTTGAATCGTTTTGGCAACAGCCATCGCGGTTGCAATTACATCGCCGCCGGTTTTTTCACCACGCACGACTTCTAGTAATTTCATCACGTTGGCTGGGCTGAAGAAATGTAGACCAATCACGTCCTCAGGTCGTTGGGTAACGGCTGCGATGGCATCGACGTCCTGGTAGGAGGTATTGGTGGCAAGAATTGCGCCGGGTTTACATACCGTGTCGAGTTTGACGAACACTTCCTGTTTGATTTGCAGGTTTTCAAACACGGCTTCGATGACCAGGTCGACCTGCGCAAGATCGGCATAATCGGTTGAGCCACTGATCAGGCTTTTCTTTTGTTCCGCATTATCGACGGTCAGTTTGCCTTTGCTGACAGTCGCCGCGTAATTTTTAGCGATAATCTCCTGGCCACGCGCCAGTGCCTCATTGTTTATTTCCAGCAACGTCACCGGAATCCCGGCGTTGGCGAAATTCATCGCAATGCCACCACCCATCGTGCCGCCACCAATAATGCCGACCGAATTAATTGCGCGCACTGGGGTATCTTTCGCGAGGCCATCGACTTTTGCTGCCTGCCGTTCGGCAAAGAACAAATGGCGCATGGCGGCCGACTGCTCGGAATGCAGGCATTCGACAAACAGCTCGCGTTCTTTCACCAAACCGGCATCGAATGGAAGCGTTGCGGCTGCCTCGATGCAATCGACGATGCGTTGCGGCGCCGACTGGCCGCGCGCCTTCTTGGCCAGCTTTGCGCGGTATTGGTCGAATAATTCGCTGGGGTAACTGGTCGGATCAACCTTCAGGTCGCGCACTCTATTAAGCGGAGCAGCTATCAGCGCTTGCGCATATTCGATGGCTGCTTGCTGCAAATCGTCACCATCGACAATGGTGTCCAACAAGCCAAGTTCAAGGGCTTTGTTGGCGCCCATCGGGTTGCCACTCGTAATCATGTCCAGCGCGGCGACAACTCCTGCCAGGCGTGGCGTACGCTGCGTGCCTCCGGCGCCAGGCAGTAGCCCAAGTTTGACTTCGGGCAAGCCCACCTTGGCGCTGACCAGTGCACAGCGGTAATGGCATGCTAACGCTGTTTCGAAACCGCCACCCAGAGCGGTGCCGTGAATGGCCGCCAGCACTGGTTTTTTCGAATTCTCAATGCTCTCAAGCATATCGGGCAATGTGGGCGCTTGTGGTGGTTTACCAAACTCGGTGATATCCGCGCCTGCAATAAAGGTGCGGCCTTCACAGATAAGCACCAACGCTGCTGAATCATCGCTCTGGGCGGCCTTTATGGCGTTGGTGATGCCGCTACGCAGTGAGTGTGATAAGGCGTTAACAGGCGGATTGTTAATGCTGATCACACCGATGTTCGCGTGTAGTTCGTAGTTTACGACTGACATATGTTTGTCCTTGAAAGCGCTTCCGATATAAGACTAAAATTGCAGCGTGCTGCGTATAGAGTGCCGACTGGTGCGGGATTATAGCAAGGCACATTTACTTTATATATGAAACAGTTGTTTTATACATGAAATAGCTTGCCGGTATTAATTCTACGGTGCAATGGAGAGGCCATATGCCAAACTCAGTGAAAGTACAGGATCACATGCAGCGCAAACCCGTTGTAGTCGATCCAGACGCTAGTATTTTCGAAGCTATTCACGTGATACTCGCCAATAAGGTATCGGGTGTTTGCGTCGTCGAGCAGGGCAATATTGTCGGCGTGCTGTCGGAGCTGGATTGTCTGCGCGCCATTCTCAGCAACACCTACTACGAAGGCAGCGCGGGAACGGTGCGAGAGTTTATGATCGAGGATATGCAGTTCGTCAAACCCGACGACGATATTATTGACGTGGCGAAAGACATGTTCGACAAGAAACAGCGGCGCAGGCCCGTGTTGAAAGACGGCAAGCTGGTGGGATTACTGACTTGCCGACAAATTCTCCGTGCAGTCAAGGAGTTTTCCATGCCGGTTCAGCGCGACGAATACGGCGGTAAAGAGTGACTGCCTGTCCTCGTCGTGACGTCGTCGAGCAGCCCCCGTAACTTTGCTACAAGCTTTGGAAGATCTCCGTAATTTGTTCCCGAACCCAACGGTGTAGTGGTGAGCTGAGTGTGCGACGATGCTGCAGCAAGCAGACCTCTGTATTGAACTCGCTCACCAACGGTATTTCCTGCAGCTCGTGGGTGACGATCAGCCCTTTTGCTACCTGATACACACCAATAGCGGGTGGGCCGAGCATAATCGCATCGTTTTGTTTCAGTCCTTCCAGTGCTACCAGTAATTGTGTGGTCTCAAAAATGGGTTTGATGCCGAGACCACCCTCGGCCACTGGCCGCTCCAGCCTGCTGATTTCCTCGTCGGTAATATTGGGCAGATACAAACTCACATGCGGGTATTTTGCCAGGTCCGCCACCGACAAGCTGGGCTTGCTTGCCAGTGGGTGGTTCCTTCTAAACCAGCATGACACATTGAAGGTAGACAGTGGAAAGACCTCAATGTCCTTGTCGAAGTCGCGGCGCACATAAATTGAAAAGTCCAGGCCGCCGTTGGCCAGCAGTTCCAGTTGATCGTCGAGAATATTACGTGACTGCAAGCGTAAGTTTGGAGCGTGCAGGCTAAACCGCTGCAACAGTGCGGGAATACCGCCCAAAGCTAGTATCTCCGGTATGCAGATACGAATTCGGCCCTCCGCTTGCGCAGGTTCAAATTCCTGTTCAAATATCGTTGACTCCAGCTGCTCGAGCACAGCTATCAGCGGTTGTTGTAAATCGACCGCTTTTGGTGTTGGCACTAGGCCGTGCGCCGTGCGGGTAAACAGCGGGTCGTTGAATAGATCGCGCAAGCGCTGCAGTGTTTTGCTCATTGCCGGTTGGGTGATAAATAAGCGCCCGGCGGCGCGAGTGACGCTGCGTTCTTCTAGCAAGACTTCTAGCGCAATCAGTAAGTTCAAATCAATTTTAGATAAGCGATTTTCCATTAGGCGCACAGTTTGTAATCAACAAGATATAATTATAATTCATGTGGCACATAATATTAATATATTTGAGTTATTACTGATTCGGTACCATATTTACAACTGTGTTTAACTGTAATGGAGAAATGGCTATGACCACGTCAATCACAATGGCAATTATGATTCCCGTGGCGCTTGGTTTGTTAGCAGCGATTGCTTACTACGACATGCGCGCGTGACCCATTGACAGTTATTGAGAGTTTTAGATATCTGTCCAGGCCTTAAATTGAAAGATTCATATGAATCTAAAGCCCGCGAAAGCGGGCTTTTTTATGGTCGAAAAATGCTCCTGCATCGCCTAACGCGCCTACTTTTGGTTTCGACACTTCCGCCATCCTTGGCGGTTGTACAGGATGTACGGTACGTCGCGGTAGACATCGACTGCATGGATGCAGGAGGTAGAGCAATGCCGGGAGCAATTGCCGAGGATGTCACTCGCCACGTCCATGTAGCTCGCCCTTCGGGCAGCCTACGGCTGTGTAAATCGGCAATCCTGCCGATTTATCGTGAGCGACGCCTTGCAGTCTGCACACGATGTATCAATGTAACTTTGATGTGCAGGAGTGGCGCCTTCCAGCACACACAATCTTTTTGTTCTGCTTCAGTTAAATAAACCTAAGCTCAATATCACCAATACCCAAGCACTTGCCATCCTTGCTCTGCACGCTGAGCGGTTTTATTGCCTGTTGCGTACTCTTGTCCAGAATTTCAAAGCCACGTTGATTCTTATAAGCCCATTTGTCGCCCCATTGCTTTAGTGCGGTGATAACGACAAACAAGTCGCGACCCTTGTCGGTGAGTTCGTATTCGTGCCGCACGCCGTGTTCGCCTACATCGATTTTCTGCAGAATATCGTTGTCGACTAATTTATTGAGCCGATCTTGCAGAATGTTTCTGGCTATTCCCAGGTGTCTGGCAAAGTCTACAAAGCGGCGCGTGCCAATCATGGCGTCGCGAATAATTAACAGCGACCACCAATCGCCGACCTCATCCAGCGCGCGTGCGACCGGGCAATGCATTTCAGAAAAACGTTTTCTAGCCATAATTAAATAATAGCAAAAAGTAGTTGCATAAAGAAACTCTTTTACTTAGAGTTTCGTAACGCTACCGATTTTTTGTGGAGATCAATCATGTCTGAGTGGCAGCCCAGTGCTTGTATTCTTTGTGAGAACAACTGTGGTATCCAGATCAAGCTGGGCGGTGAAGATAACCGCCATTTCGAAAAAGTGCGTGGTGATGGAGCACACCCGGCGTCGGCCGGTTATCTTTGTCAAAAGGCCTCGCGGCTGGATTATTATCAAAATGGAAGCGACCGAGTCACGAAACCATTGCGGCGCAAAGCCGACGGCGGCTTTGAAGAAATCGACTGGGATACTGCGATAAGTGAGATTGCGGCAAAACTGGGGCACATTCGTGATACCCACGGCGGCGAATCTATCTTCTATTATGGCGGCGGCGGGCAGGGTAATCATTTACCTGCGGCGTATGCCATGTCCACTTTGCATGCGCTGGGTACAAAATATCGCTCTAATGCCTTGGCTCAGGAAAAAACCGGTGAAGCCTGGGTTGCATCGCGCATGTTTGCCGCTATGGCGCGCAGCGGTGATTTTGAAAATTGTGAAGTCGGCGTTTTTATCGGTAAAAATCCCTGGCAGTCGCACGGCGTGCCGCGCGCAAGGGTAACCGTTAGAGACATTGCCAAAGACCCGCAGCGAACCTTGGTGGTGTTCGACCCGCGTGTCAGCGAGACCGCGGCGATGGCCGATTTTCATGTGCAGGTCAAACCCGGCACCGATGCCTGGGCTTTAAGCGCATTATTGGGGGTACTTGCGCAGGAGGATCTAGCCAAAAACGAATGGCTGGACGAACATACCACAGGCATGGAACAGGTGTTGCCACTATTGAAAAGCATACCGGTAGCTGCCTACTGCGCACATGCTGGCGTGCCTGAACAACAGATAAGGCAGCTGGCGCAACGCCTGGCTGTGGCCGAAAGCATTGCCTTTGCTGAAGACTTGGGCGTGCAAATGAACCATCATTCCACCTTGGTGAGCTACCTAAATCGACTGCTCTGGTTGCTCACGGGCAGCTTTGGCAAGAAGGGCTCGCAGTATGTGCCAACCTCGCTGCGAAGCTTGATGAGCCCCAGTTCAAACCTTGGCAAAATATCGCCGGTCGCGGGCGCGCCCATCGTGTCGGGTTTGGTGCCCTGCAACGTGATTGCCGACGAAGTGCTGACCGAGCATTCGCAGCGTTATCGGGCAATGATTATCGAAGCTGCCAATCCGGCGCACTCGCTGGCTCAATCCGGCAAATTTACCGAGGCGCTGGACGCGCTGGAGTGCTGTATGGTTATCGATGTGGCGATGACCGAAACAGCGCGTCATGCCCACTATGTGCTGCCGACTCCAACCCAATACGAGAAAGCCGAGGCGACATTTTTCAATTTCGAAATGCCGCACAATTACTTTCAACTACGCGCACCTGTTTTGTCGCCACCAGCAGACGCCGATGTGTTACCAGAAGCGGAAATTCATTCACGCTTAGTGGAAGCGTTAGGTGCTATGCCAGCGGAACTCGAAGAGCTAAGAGCACAGCTTCAGCAGCATGGCCGCGCTGACTTCGTGCCGGCTTTTCTGGAAGCAGTGCAAGGCAATCCGCAGCTAATCAAGCTCGGCGCCGTGTTACTGTACCGCATACTCGGCCCCGAGTTGCCAACCGGTCTGCAGGAAGCCGCGGCCTTGTGGCCTGTGGTGCACATGTTTGCCTTGCAGAACCCAGACTCATTGCAGCGCGCCGGTTTTGACAGTGGCGCTGCGTTATTCGAAACAATCTTGCAAAGCTCGCACGGCTGTGTATTTGCGGTCGACGACTACAGTGATAGTTGGCAGCGTCTAGGTACAGTCGAGCAGCGTATTCAGGCTGTAATCCCCGAGTTATTAACAGAACTGGAGAAACTTGGCACTGGCCCCAGCGGCATAACCTCAGAGCAGTTTCCGTTTGTGCTATCGGCCGGCGAGCGCCGTTCTTTTACTGCTAATACTATTTGCCGTGACCCGGCGTGGCGTAAAAAAGACTTTGCCGGCGCCTTGCGTATGAACGCGGTTGATGCACAAAAGCTGGGTCTGCAAAATGGCAATAGTGCGCGTGTTAGCACTTCGAGCGGCAGCGCGACGGTAGCGGTGGAAATATCCGACGCTATGCAAGCCGGCCACATATCTTTGCCCAACGGTCAGGGCCTAGACACAGCCGCAGACGACGGTTTAGAAAGAGTAGGCTTGGCCTTGAACGAGCTGACTTCGACCGAAGATTGCGACGCAATCGTTGGTACGCCCTGGCACAAAGCAGTACCTGCACAAATTGAATCGCTATAAACCTCGTCGTTGCGATAAGACTCGGTGCAGTTATTCCGGTGAATACCAAATCGGCGAGGTGTAGGCGCGTTCCTGCGTGACTTTGGGCGTATCCCGCTCCAGCTCGCTACCCAGGCGCACCGCGTCAAATAGCGACCAGCGCGGCGTAGGTATTTGAATAACACGCGCATAGTAAAAAGCACGTTGGTTGCCGTCAAAGTCTGGATCTTGCCAGAAGGTGGCCAACTGTGCCGCACCAATGCTGTTGCGATAAGTCGCTGTTTTCAAATCAACGGTATTGCCTACGACGGGTACTTTGCCTCCGCGACTTGGCTTGCGGTCGCCCGATAGCGCAACCTCGTACACTTTCTCATGCTGTTCGCCCTTACCATCCAGCCAACCCTTGATGATTTGAATACGGTCCAAATTACCGCCCTCCGGATCTTTCACGGCGCTAACCAGGAAACGCGGCGCAACACTTGATTTACCAGTGGCTGCAAGCTGACCGCCCATCGGCACGCCGCCGGCGTAACCCTCAGCGGGAATGTTAGGTTGTTCGATGTCGCTGGCTTGAAATTTCCAGCCGCCAAAAAAACGCACAGTCATGCGCGGCCCGGTCGTTGCGTAAACTTCTCGGCGCCGCAACGCGTCGAACAACGAGGCCCGTGTGTTGGTCTTGGCCCATACCGCAGCGTAGCCGGAGGCGAGTTGTTCCCAGGCAAAGGTATTAAGTTTCACGTTTGCTTGCGACTCGATAAACACCTCCTTAATACGCTCGGCGCCGGGTTCCAGCATGCTGGCTTTGCCGAAGAAGTTGTCTTCCGCCGCGGTTGCCAGGCCGGTGTGCGAGTCGGTGCTGCCGATCATGCCGAACTGGTACGGATTGACACCGAGTTGCTGTTCGAACGACAAGCCCAACTTTAACGCGGAACGCGCGTATTCGTACTGCAGCATCCATGGTTCCTTGGCGTGATTGCCTAACAGATTGCCCTTATCCCACGTACCGTAGTCGGCGAATTCGTCGTTTGGCGACAGCGCCGGATGGGTCTCGCTGTCGCCCTTTATTTGCGTGACCTCGATGACCGGTTCCCAACGCAAGCGACGCTTAGCGTATTCCGGCGTTAGGGCTTTGCCCGCGAAATCCTTGTCGGCAAACATCAAACCGTTACTAACATTACCGTTATGCGGTATGGCCAATACCTGGCCGCCGGTCTTGTCCTCATAGTCTTGCAGGTAAGTCCATAAATCTTCCGGGTTCTGGCTGTCGAAGGATGCGAATGGCAGAACTTGCTTGGTTTTGTCGGCAGCGTCACGAAACATCACCACACGGTGCAAATTGTTGCCGCCGTCGGGCATGGACGTGTATTCGTAACCGATAAACGCCGTGAATTGCCCCGGCTTGTTATTGGCGTCGGCAGCATCGGCTGCGAAGTCCCAGCTTGATCGTTTTACAGCCGGACTCTTTATCACTTCATCATTCTCCCCAAGCACGTTGATCAGTTCCATCACTGCTTTTTGTACACCGTCGTGACCGGCATTGATCATGTCATACCAGCGCTTGCCGTATTTAGTTTTCAGCAGATCTTCGTCACCGGCGCGCAGGCGTGGCAGCAAGCCGAGAAATTCGGCGTGATCGGACACCACCAGGAAATCCAGTGGCCGGCGCAGCTTCGCGCTCATGCCGTTATTCGCTATCACTTGCTCGCCGCGCGCGAAACGAAACGCCTCGGCGGGATCAATTTTCAAGTTACCCGCCACGCTGGCGTCAGGTGAGTACGAAGAGTGCACATGCGTGTCGCCCCAATAAACGTTTATCGGGTAGCTGTTGTCGGCGTAGGGGGAGTAGGAAGGCATCGGTTCCTCGGCCGCTTGCGCAGAGTAAAAACTGATGGTGCAGCCAAGTGTTAGGAACATGATAGAGGTTGTAGTTTTATTGGTCATGTCCAATCCTTTTTATATCATGAGTGGGTGGAATTTAGCAGATAATTCCTGTTTCGTGAATTTTTAGGCTTTTCAAGCCACGTATTTGCTCAACTGCGATGAGGCAAGGTAGTGTAATATGCCGATAAATAGATAATAAAAAAGTTTTACAGTCATTTGGTCAAGGAATGTTCTTTTAGGGGGGCCAATGGAAAACTGCGCGGATTATTTGCCACCGACACGCCGAATCGTGCCTAACAGTTCCAGTGAAAAATTGGTGTTGTTCGGTGGGGCGCCTGCTTTCACCGAAACGCTGCACGTTGGCAGGCCAAATATTCCAAACCGGAAGCGCTTCATGCAACGCATGGAAGCGGTGTTAGACAGCTACCGACTCACAAATTTTGGTCCCCAAGTAGTGGAGCTTGAGCAACAAGTTGCCGAGATAGCGGGCACTCGTCACTGTGTAGCAACCAGCAACGCCACCACCGGTCTCGAACTCGCCATCCGCGCTCTCGGAATGGAAGGCGAAGTGATCGTTCCATCCTTTACCTTTATCGCAGGCCCGGCCGCGCTTTCCTGGCAGGGGATACAACCGGTCTTCTGTGACATAGACCCGCAAACCCACTGTCTTGATCCGGCACGCGTTGAGGCGGCGATCACGCCGCAAACCACGGGCATTCTGGCCGTACATCTTTGGGGAAATCTCTGCGACGTTGAAGCGCTTCAGGAGATTGCCGACCGGCACGCTCTGAAGTTGTTGTTCGACGCGGCACATGCTTTTGGTTGTACTGTGGGGGAGCGTTCTGTCGGTGGTTTTGGCCACGCCGAGGTCTTCAGTTTCCATGCCACAAAATTCATCAACGCCTTTGAGGGCGGAGCTATTGTTACCGACGACGATGAGTTGGCGAAGCGGCTACGATTTATGACCAACTTCGGGTTCTCAGCCGAGGACGAGGTCAGCCACCTGGGAGTCAATGGCAAAATGAGCGAGGCATCGGCGGCGATGGGCTTGACATCGCTTGAGGCGATGAGCGACATCATTGCGCACAATCGCCGCATTCATGAGGCTTATATGCGTGGGTTGGAGTATGTGCCTGGAATCCGCATGATGCAACGCAACTCGGCGGATCAGCACAACTACCATTATATTGTTGCCGAGCTGGATTCCGCGACGGCAGGCCTGAGTCGCGATGAGTTAGTGGCGACTCTGCGCTTGGAGAACGTCATGGCGCGACGCTACTTTCACCCGGGCTGCCACCGCATGCAGCCCTATCGGGAGCTTTACCCCAACGCAGGTCTTTTCGTGCCTGAGACAGAGGCGTTAGCGCAAAAAATTTTTATTCTTCCAACTGGCCTGGCAGTCAGCGAAGCGGATGTTGGCCTCTTGACCAACCGGGTAGCAATGGCGGTTCGCCAATCCGACCAGGTGCGTGTTGAGTTGGCGCGTTGTCAAGACCCGCGCTTACCATATTTCTCCACGGCTTGATCCTGAGGCGTTTGTGTCGGGCGTCGCCACCATAGCCACTGAAAACTTGCCGTCGGATGAAGAGGTGAGATGCTACGAGGAGCGTGGCTGGTTTATTTGCCCGAAAATTCTCCCTGACGCATTACTCGATGCAACGCGTGTCGCGATTGAAGCCCACCACGAAGGACATCGAGATCACACCCTTGCAGTTGATACTGGCTTCTCCGATTGGCAACCGGGCGATGGCAATGGTGTGCGTAACAACGAGTTTTGTTCGTTGCAAAATGACGGCGTCCGCGCCCTCGCGCTGCAACCAATTCTTGGAGCCATCGCTGCGCGCTTGTCACGCAGTCGTGCGATAAGGCTGTTCGATGATCAAGCAATTTATAAGCCGCCAAACGCTGGCACCAACCAAACTGCGGTGGGCTGGCATACAGACCATTCTTACTGGTCGACCTGTACATCGAAGCGCATGCTAACCGCATGGATTCCGTTACACGATTCTGACGCGAGCAACGGCACGCTATACGTTGTCGACGGCAGCCATCGTTGGCCAGAGCCAGAACATGTGCGCGGTTTCAACGACCCGGATCTGGAACGCCTCTCGCAAAGCCTGGGACGCGAGGTTTCTCCGCAGTCAATCATTCCGTTGCAACTGCGCAAGGGGCAAGTCAGCTTCCATCATATGCGCACGCTGCACGCCAGTGGGCCAAACAACTCTGGCAGCGGTCGCTTCGCTGTCGCCGTGCATCTGCAAGACGATGAAAACCACTATCGCGCCTGTTCAGCCGCCGACGGAACGCCGATCGTCCTACCCCATGATAAAATTTGCCGCCGCGGCGCGGATGGGATGCCGGACTATACTGATCCCAAGACATTCCAAGTCCTCTGGCCGGCTCAACACGCAGGTTCCTTTGGTGGCTGAGGTCACCGAAATTCTGCGCCCTGACGATTCCAACTGGGGCACTTGGCTAGATCGCGCGCCACACGATTTTTATCATTGTGCCGCCTATCACACGTTTGCCGAGCGAATGGGTGAAGGACACGCGCAACTCCTCGTGTACGGCACAGCACAGCAATTCCTTGCCTGGCCCTACCTGCTGACTTCAATTGATGAGTCGGAGCAGGTAGACGCTAATTCTGTTTATGGCTACTCGGGCCCTATTGGTGTCGGGCTGGAAGACTCTGACTTTTGCGTCCGTGCCTGGAAGGCGATGCTCGCGGTCTGGGCCGAACAGCGATTGGTTTCGCTTTTCACTCGCTTTCACCCAATTCTCGGTAGCCACGCATACTGTGAGGACATGCACGGTGTGGTTGCCCCCCACGGCGAAGAGCTACTCTGCCTTGGCCGCAGCGTATCAATCGATCTCTCTCGAAGCCGGGACGAAAGGCGCAGCGCCTACCCAAAAATTCTGCGTCAGGAAATCCAGGCAGCGGAGCGGGCGGGGCTGGGCGTAGAATATGATGAGCGATGGGCTCACTATGCTACCTTTGCCGAGCTCTACCGCACAACTATGCGAAAAAATAACGCCAACGAACGCTACCTATTCTCGCCGCAATACTTCGAGGGGCTGCGTGCGGCGCTGGGTAACGATGGTCATTTGTTGGTTGCACACAAGAACGGCGAGGTCGCCGCGACGCTGCTTTTCACGGTGCGCGGACAAATCGCCCAAGCGCATCTGACTGGCGTCAATCCTCTGTTTCATGCATTGTCGCCGTTGAAGCTATTGCTGGACGAGTTGGCGGAAATTGCTCGCGGCCTCGGCGCACGCCTGCTGCACCTCGGCGCAGGGCGCGGCGGTAAAGAGGACTCGCTATACAAATTCAAGAGCCGTTTCTCTTTGCTGCGGCATGATTTCGTTGTCGGGCGTTGGGTGTTGGACGCAGAGGCCTACCGGGCGCTGGTCGATGCTCGCTACGTACAGACAGCAAACAACACCGGTTTTTTCCCGGAGTATCGTTGCCCACACCCCAGCAGTGAGACCGAGGAGTGAGTACCCGGCAGTTAAGTGATAACCCTAGCAATGATCGCTTGACGATACGCAGTAATTTTCTGGCACTATTGACCGGCCGGTTCTTCGCTGCGCTGTCCCTCTGGTTGGCGCTGATAGTGGTGGCTAAACTCTCTGATCCCACAACTGTTGGTATCTACGCGCTGGCACAGGCGATCTGTCTACCGATGACCGAAATTGCACGCATGGGCCTGCGCGAGGTGCGAGCCAGCGATACGGTGGGTGAGTACGAGTTCGGTGACTACCTAGGTTTGCGTTTGCTGGCAATCGGCGTGGCCCTCGCTTTTATGATCGCAGCCGGTATGAGCGTGTCACATTCGCGGATGGTGCTGCTGGTCATATTATTTTATGCGCTGACGCGCTGCCTGGAACTCTTCTCCGATATGATATATGGCTTGTTCCAGTCCCAGGAGCGTATGGATTACATTGCTCGCTCACTGTGCATGCTCGGACCTCTCTCACTCGTACTGCTGAGTATCGGCTTTTGGTTAACGGGATCGCTGGTGGTTGCAATACTCGGTCAGGTGTTGGCACACATTTCGATCGTGCTTTTTTACGATTTGCGCGTTGGGCGCCAGAGGGCGTCGCTAGAGGAACCGGCAAGTTTCTGGCCGCAGTGGAACATGATGTCGCTGCGCAAGCTTGCCGTGCAAGCGATGCCCTTGACCTTTGCGACCGCCCTGGTGATGATCGCTTTATACTTGCCACGGCTGGCAGTTGATGAATTTTTAGGCTTGGAGGCGCTAGGATACTTTGCAGCTCTGGTAGCGCTAGCGATGGCACCAAGTCGTCTTGTTCATGCGCTTGGCATGGCATCCAGCGTGCGTCTGGCCCACCATCATGCGGCGGGTGAGCGTGGCCCTTTCATTATTCTAGTTGCGAAGATGGCAGTCGGTGCTGGGGCTATCGGCGGGGCAGGAGTATTACTAGCCGCTTACTTCGGAGAGGAGATATTGCGCTTGGCATACACGGAGGACTATGCAAGCTACGCCAACATTCTGGTTTGGGTCGTCGCCGCCGCGACTATCCGCTTTGTCGCCGATGTATTGCAGTTCGGCATGATCGCTTCACGTCGTTTCTGGTGGTTGACCTTTCAGTATGGCAGTGTCGCTCTGGCGGCAGTGGTGGCCTGTTATTCCTTCATACCCGGCCAGGGACTAGAGGGCGCGGCGCTAGCGGTTGTAGTGATTTTTGCAGTTCAGCTGACTGTAATTTCGATTGGCTTACTGTGCAACCTGCCTGCGGCTGAGCGGATGGAGGTGGCGGTTTGAAGCTGTCTGTTTCGGTTGTAACATTCCAGGAAGTGGGCTATATCGGTCAGACAATGGAGAGTATATTGCAGCAGAAGACAGACTTCCCATTCGAGGTGGTAGTCGGCGACGACGCATCCACTGATGGCACGCGGGATATTCTTGAGAACATTCGTACACAGCGGCCTGACCAGGTGCGCTTGCTGCTGCACGACCACAATTATGGAGACTATGGTCTATCAAATTTTATGGCGACGGTTGACGCTTGCAGAGGCGAATATGTAGCGTTTCTCGATGGTGATGACTTCTGGACCGCAGCCGACAAACTGCAGCGTCAGGTTGACTTCCTAGACGACCACCCCGAGTGCACAATCTGTGGTCATCGTATCGAGCACGTCAGCGACAACGGTTATCGTGAACTATCCCGGCGCCCGGCACGCGGCAACCGCGTGTACGATATCGATGAGCTATTAATTGATAACTTCGTGCATAAGATCTCAACTGTGGTGCGTCGGAGCGCCATCGCAGCACTGCCAGACTGGTATCGCACGACCGGTATCGCTTCGGGGGACTGGGTCTTTAATGTATTGGTTGGGCGCACCGGGCGGGTTGGCTTCGTAGATGAGGTGATGGCCACCCACCGCTTGCGCTCAGGAAGCTTAACGCTGGACTATGGAATGCCGCGCATGCTCTCCGATCGTCTAAAAGCCTTCGAGGTCCTCCGACCGTATTTCCCGCAACATAAAAAAGCTTTAGTGCGCGCTGAGCGGCGCGTTCGCTGGAAACTACGGATTGCTCAGCTTGGGCCAGGGCCCTATGAGTTAGCTAGGCGGTTGTATGGTTTTACGAACTGGCCTTAGCTCGTGATTGGTATTAGTTTGCCAGCACATCTAGCAGCGAACGGTCTTCTTAACGCTGAGTCTTAAAATTTCAGATTGGAGGAGTACCATTTTTGGATGATGAAAAAGCCAAA
>JBPCXM010000036.1:0-11093 GCA_051008535.1 Pseudomonadales bacterium
TGATCAGATAGAGCAGCAAGGTACCCAGCAGCATGCAAAACAGACCCGCGCTGCGCAAGGCCCTGTCATCGAGCGTCGCCACGGTGGCCACCATCGTGCGCCAGCGCTTTGGACTTATAAACGGCAGAAGCCCCTCGAAAACAAGCACCAGGCAAGCTGCAATCGCTAATTCATGCCCCATGCCAGCACTCCATCAATACCAGCTTGACAAAAAAAAACGGATACTGGCTTAACAGTTTTGTTACTGCAAGACCACACCCGGATTAAGAATTCTAGCACAGCTCAAGCGAGCAACGCGCGTTACTTTTTCGCTTGGGACCCCCCCAGGGGTTTATTCAGGTATTTGAAAAAATCGCTTTTCGGTTCGAGTAGCAGAATATCCGATTTGCTGCTAAATGATTGACGATACGCTTCCAGGCTGCGAGTAAAAGCGTAAAACTCCGTGTCTTTATTGAAGGCGTTGGCATAAATAGCGGCTGACTTGGCGTCACCTTCGCCGCGAATACGCTCCGCTTCGCGGTAGGCCTCGGCTTTCAGAATAGTGCGCCGTCGGTCGGCATCGGCGCGAATACCCTCGGCCAACTCGTTACCCTCGGAACGCAACTCGCGTGCCAGCCGTTCGCGCTCGGTATTCATGCGTTGATACACCGATTCGCTAACCTCTTCCGGCAGGTCGATACGTTTAACGCGAATGTCGACCACTTCAATACCAAATTCCACCTTGGCGATTTTATTAAGACTGGCGGTCAGTTCTGTCATCAGCACATCGCGCTCGCCAGAAACCACCTCCCGTATGGTACGTTCACCGAACTGGTTTCTAAGGCCGGTATTGATACGCTGCGCCAGCAATCCACGTGCCCGGCTCTCCTCGCCGTTGGTGGCAGTATAGAATTTCGACACATCGCCTTCCGTATCACCCACACGCCATTTGGCGTAGGAATCGACGATAACCGCTTTCTTTTCAAGGGTCAGGAAACGCTCCGGGCGCGAATCAACCGTCAGTATTCGCGCGTCGAATACTCGCACCGAGTTGACAAACGGAATTTTAAAATGCAACCCGGGTTGAATGTCGGGACGGACAATTTCACCGAATCTGAGCAACACGGCGCGCTCGGTCTCTTTGACGATGAATATGCTCATGGCCGCCAGCAAGGCGATTGCGAGTAGAACAACGATTCCTCCAATTCCTTTAGCTTGCATATTATCGGCTCTCCCGGCGGCGGTTTTGGGCACTTTCGTTGCTCAGCCGTCGCCTTATGTTTTCGGTCAACTGACGCATGCTGCTTTCAGATATGCTCATGCTACCTGGCGCTGCACCACTGTTAGTCGATTGGATGATTTTATCAAGTGGCAAATACAACAGGTTATTACCCCCTTTGGAATCTATCATCACTTTGGAGCTACTCTCCATTACCGATTGCACTGCCGCGAGATACAAACGCTCGCGTGTCACCTGTGGCGCTTTTTTGTACTCAGACAGCAGTTGCTCGAAGCGTGCTGCTTCACCTTCTGACTCGGCGATTGCGCGGTCTTTGTCGGCGTTCGCCTCTTCAATCTGGCGTCGCGCCTGACCGCGTGCTTCAGGAATGATACCGTTGGCATACGCTTCGGCTTCGTTCTTGGAGCGCACCTCGTCTTCTCGCGCCTTGATGACATCATCGAACGCGGCCTGTACTTCGGCAGGCGGGTTGGTGCGTTCTATGTTGACCTGTGCCACCTGAATACCAGTCAAATAGGCATCGAGGTAGTTTTGCAAGCGCTGTTGCACCTCGATACCGAGTTGCTCACGACCCGCCGTTAAAACCTGGTCCATCTTGGAGCCACCCACCGCGTGCCGCAGCGCACTCTCGGTAGCATCCGCCAGCGTCGTCTCGGGGCCACTGACTTCGAGCAGAAAGTTTTTCAAGTCGGAGACGGTGTACTGAACCGAAAGTGTCACTTCAACAATGTTTTCGTCTTCGGTCAGCATATGCGCGCTATGGCTATGCGAGCGCACCTTGGTGACATTGACGACTGTCACTTCATCGATGAATTTCGGGTTCCAGTGCAGGCCTGGTGCCTCGGTCGAATTGTATACGCCAAGCCGCAATACTACCGCGCGTTCTTGTTGGTCGACTTGGTAAACGCCCATCGCGAACCAGATGAGCAAGGCAACCACGAGAAACACGACAAAGCTTGCAGCCGATGGACCGCCAGCGCTAGCCGCACCACCGCTGGCCCCACCGCCGCCAAAAATGCCGCCAAGCCGCTCCTGGAAGCGTTTCAAAGCTTCGTCTAGATCCGGTGGACCCTGATCGCCCCCACCCCAGGGGTCTTTCTGACCACCGTTCTTACCTGGTTCATTCCAGGCCATAGCAACTCCTACTGTCATTGATTGATGCAGCGCCGACTATGTGGCGCAAGTAATAATTCATTGTAAAAAAGCGTGGCGATTTTAGCAGACTTTATTTGTCGCGTGTTGTTGTACTCCTGCAACGTGCTATTTAATTAACTGCCGTAAAATGTGATGTGGTCGCAACGACCAGTTGGCTCCAATCGACGCCTTCGGCTTTTAGTAGTTGTTGCAAATCGGTCTGTGGCAGGCGCACTTCCAGCGTGCAAACGCCCTCGGCGTCGGATTGCTCACTAAGCACTGCGCTGTGTTCGAACAGTTTGGCGCGCAAGCGACCCATATGCGGTTCAATCGGCAAGTACGCGTGCACCAGTTGCTCGCCCAGCAACTCGGTTACGGCCTGGCCCAACAACGTTAAACCCACGCCACTGTGAGCGGATAAATATACACGTTCCGGTTTACCGTTTTCATCGCGAACAATGCGCGCACATGCATCATCGACCAGATCAATTTTGTTGTATACAAACAATGTTTTAGTCGACGCCGCGCCAATGCTATGCAGCACGGCATTCACTTCATTGATGGTATCGGCTTTATCTGCCGAGCTGGCGTCAACGACATGCAGCAATAAGTCCGCCTGTGCGGCTTCCTCCAACGTGGCTTTGAAGGCATCGACCAATTTATGCGGCAAATCGCGAATAAAGCCAACCGTGTCGGCCAATACGGCGGTACCGGCATCCGGTAACTGCAGACGTCGCAAGGTTGGATCCAGTGTAGCAAACAGTTGATCCGCAACGTACACGTCTGCCTGAGTCAAGACATTGAAAAGGGTCGATTTGCCGGCGTTGGTGTAGCCCACCAATGATATGCTCGGCACATGTGAGCGCCGACGCGCGCGGAGGCCCAACCCGCGCTGTTTCTGCACCCGTTCGAGTTTGGCCTTTAAGCTCTTAATACGCAGGCGCAGTAAGCGGCGGTCAGTCTCGAGCTGTGTCTCACCGGGGCCGCGTAGGCCAATACCGCCTTTTTGCCGCTCCAGGTGGGTCCAGCCGCGAATTAAGCGAGTCGACACGTACTGCAGCTGCGCCAGCTCGACCTGCAACTTACCCTCATGAGTGCGCGCACGTTGCGCGAAAATATCGAGGATGAGGCCAGTGCGATCCAGCACCCTGCAACACACTGCCCGTTCAAGATTTCGTTCCTGACTGGGCGTCAAACTGCGATTAAACAGCACAATCTCGGCATTGTGTTCGGCGACGGCAGCTTTAATTTCTGCCACTTTGCCCGAGCCCACGCAAGTGCTGGCGCTGGTCGCCTTAATATTGGCAGGCAATAGGGTCAAGGGTTCTGCGCCGGCGGCACGCGCCAGCTCTAGAAATTCCTGGGAATCGGCGTTCGTATCGTTGTTGGCTAGCTCGACGTTAACGAGTATCGCGCCATCGCGATCAACAGAATTTGCAGCGGCGCTTGGGCGCTCAAGAAACAAATGCGACCCTACGTTTACTCTTCGTCGTCATCGCTTTGCGGCACACGCACATTGCGCGATGGCACGACGGTTGAAATCGCGTGTTTGTAAACCATCTGGCTGACGGTATTTTTCAACAAGACAACAAACTGGTCAAAAGATTCGATTTGGCCTTGCAGTTTGATGCCATTGACCAGATAAATAGACACTGGCACGCGCTCCTTGCGCAGTACATTGAGGTAAGGGTCTTGTAGTGAATGCCCTTTCGACATTTTCTTATCTCCTTTTAATCATATAAGTAACGCCATCGTTCGCGCGCCTGAGTGTTCTTCGCAGCGCCGCCCGAAAATGGCAAAGCAACTACATTATAACCGATCTAACATATAAAGTAGCGTGGGTTCACGTATCTAGTTGGCACCTGGATCGACAAAATTCAAGGCCTGACGAAGAATTGATTGTCTTTCCGCCATGTTATCTTCCCGGTCAAAGCCATTGATAAAATCGCTTTGATTAAAATACAACCAATTGAGATTTTTCCAGCTGCGCAACCAAGTCAATTGGCGCTTTGCAAGCTGGCGAGTGGCGATCACGCCGCGCTCGACCAGCTGCGCTTCATCGTATTCATTGTTTAAATATCGCACTACTTGTCGATATCCGACAGCTTTTAGGGCCGGCAGGTCTGTATGCAATTCTGCATGCTCTAATAAAAGTTTGACCTCCTCCACCAAGCCTGAGTTCAACATCATACGGAATCTTTCGTCAATACGCTGGTGCAGCAAGCCTCGGTCACGCGGAGCAATGGCTAATTGCGTCACCCGATACGGCAAGTGCACATTCTTTGTGCTTCGGTGCCGGTATTGCAGTGCGGTCAGAGTTACTCCGCAACTTCGATACACTTCCAGCGCGCGCTGCAGACGTTGTGTGTCAGTAGGATGGATACGCGCAGCAGCGACAGCGTCAATCTGCGCCAACTCGGCATGTAACGCCGGCCATCCCCGCGCCGCGGCCTCGGCTTCAATTTTGGCCCGAATTGCCGGATCGGCGGCTGGCAACTCGGCCAGGCCACCAAGCAAGGCTTTGAAATACAGCATACTGCCGCCGACAAGCAACGGTACTTTGCCCCTGGCAGCGATTTCTTGCATTGCCGCTAGCGCGTCGTTACGAAATTCGGCGACCGAGTATGGCGATTGTGGCTCACGAATATCGATTAAGTGATGCGGCACGCGTGCCAGGGTGCCAGCATTCGGTTTGGCGCTGCCGATATCCAGACCACGGTATACCGCCGTGGAATCGACGCTAACAATTTCACACGGCAATTGCTCGCACAGGAGCAGCGCCAGTGCGGATTTACCCGACGCTGTTGGGCCCATTAAGAATATGGCCGGTGGCAGCGGCGCGTCAGTCATAAGGGGCAACGAGCGCTAGCGGCCACGCAAAAATAACTTGTCCAGCTCGCTGAGTGACATCGCGGTCCAGGTGGGTCGCCCATGATTACACTGCCCGCTGCGCTCGGTGTGCTCCATGGACCGCAGCAAGGCGTTCATTTCAGGAATGGTCAAACGCCGATTGGCGCGCACCGAACCATGACACGCCATGGTAGACAGCAGTTCGTCGATTTGCGTCTGTACACGCTCGCTGCGGCCCCATTCCAGCAGGTCGGCTAGCACATCGCGCACCAGTTGTTCACCGTCGTCACGGCTCAGCAACGCCGGCAAGGCGCGCAGCACCAGGCTGGCAACACCCATGCGCTCCAGCACAATACCGAGCCGGACAAACAATTCGGCGTGTTGGTCGGCCACGTCAGCTTCACGTTCGCTGACGTGGATTGTTGTTGGCACCAGCAATGGCTGCTGTTGTATACCACTCTCGGCGTATTGGCTTTTCATTTGTTCATAGGTAATACGCTCGTGCGCAGCGTGCATATCGACGACGATAAGACCATCTTTATTCTCAGCGAGAATGTAAATCCCTTGTAGTTGAGCCAGCGCAAAACCCAGTGGCGGAATCTCCTGCTGCGTCTCCTCTTGCGACATGGCTGCGACTAGTGATGGCTGTGCGCTCGCTTGCTGACCGGCTGGCGGGTGCAAGGCGGCATAAAACGCTACTTGCTCGTGGACATTGCCTGCATTCGATTTAAAACCAAACTGGCTTTGAGAACGCTGTGCCGATTGCGGGAACACTTGTGCGTCGGTTTCAGGAACTTGCAGCTGATCGTCGGGCCTTACTTCGGCCAACGCTTTATGTATGCCACGAAAAATAAAATCGTGCACGCTGCGGCTGTCACGAAAACGTACTTCGTGTTTAGTAGGATGCACATTCACATCCACCGCATGCGCGTCGATTTCAAAGTACAGCACGAAGGCCGGGTGCCTGCCATGAAACAATACATCACGGTATGCCTGGCGCACCGCATGGCCAACCAGTTTGTCGCGAATGACGCGGTTGTTGACATAAAAATACTGCATGTCGGCTTGGCTGCGCGAAAAAGCCGGCAGCGCAATCCAGCCCCACAATCTTAGGCCGCCCGCCGCGAACTCGATCTGCAAGGCATTGTCGATAAATGCCATGCCGCATAGTTTGCCGATACGGCGCGCCTTTTCCGCTTCGGTATTCGCCACCGGCAAGCTAAACAGCGTCTTACCGTTGTGCACTAAATTAAATGCCACATGAAACTGGCTTAAAGCCAAGCGCTTCACAAATTCTTCGCAATGATTTAGCTCGGTGCGCTCGGTTTTCAGAAACTTGCGCCGCGCCGGGGTGTTAAAGAACAGGTCTCTGACTTCGACTGTTGTGCCTATTGGATGTGAGGCCGGCTCAACCAGCGACGTTTCTGCCACGCTGTCTAGTTGCAAGCGGCAGCCAACACCTTGTTCGTCATTATTCGATAATACCGTCATGCGCGTAACAGAAGCTATGCTGGCCAAAGCCTCGCCACGAAAACCGAGACTATTAATAGCGTCCAGATCGCTGAGCTGGCGAATCTTGCTGGTTGCATGACGGCTGACTGACAAAGCCAGATCGTCGGGGTGTACCCCACAGCCGTTGTCGCGTACGCGGATAAGTTTGACGCCACCTTGCTCCAACTCGACATCGATACGCGTGGCGCCAGCGTCCAAGCTGTTCTCCATCAGCTCCTTGACCACAGAAGCTGGTCGCTCTACGACTTCGCCGGCTGCAATTTGATTGGCAAGTGCGCTGGTCAATACCTGTACGCGCGCCCGCTCCGACGTTTGTGTCGCGATGGCCGAACTCATGAGGCGGGAATATTCAATTTCTGACCAATGCGAATCGCGTTGCCATTTAAGCGATTGTGGCTTTTTAACCGCTGCAGACTGACCTTGTAACGCTGGGCAATGCCAGACAAAGTGTCGCCGGGCGCGATAATGTGTTGACTGACCTGTCGTGGCTGTGCTGCCCGAAACGCAATATAGGTTCCTTCTGGCCGCAGATCTTCGAAGTAGGACGACACGCCATTGAAAACGGATTGCGCGATCTGCCGGCGGTAAGTTGCGGTATTCAATTTACGTGCTTCTTCGGGATTAGAAATAAAACCCGTTTCGATTAATAGCGAGGGTATGTCTGGTGAGCGCAGCACGGAAAAATTGGCGCGCTCCAGGCGATTGCTGTGTAAGGTCATCACGCCTTTCATTGCGTTGAGCACTTTATGGCCAACTTGCTCGCCCGCTTCTATGCTGCCGGTCAAGGCGAGGTCGACCAGCACGAAGTGCAAGTCTTTGTCACCCTGCGCAGGCATTTTGAAACCACCGATAAGATCGGCCTTGTTTTCGCGCGCCGCCAAGGCTTTGGCAAAGGTACTGCTGGCGCCGCTTGGAGATAGACTGAACACCGAACCGCCGCGTGCCGCCGGGCGCTTAAATGCATCAGCGTGGATAGATAAAAACAGATCAGCGTTGGCCTTGCGCGCCAGGTTACGCCGCTCTTCGAGGGGCACGAAGTAATCATCCTCGCGGATCAGCACTGCTTTATAACCACGCGTGCCGTCGAACAAACGCGCCAGCTGCCTCGCCGTTTGCAACACAACATTTTTTTCCAGAATACGATTCGCACCAACCGCCCCGGAATCTTCTCCGCCATGACCAGCGTCAATGGCGATAATGATGTCGCGCTTGGTTGATCGCGCGGTTTGCGCGTGTTTTTTAACGACCGGCTTGCTCGTTTTCGCGTCGTACATATCGACCACAAGCCGATGGCCAAATTCGTCAGTAGCCGGCAAAAGATAGCTACGCGGCTTGACGGCGCCACGCACGTCCAGTACCAGGCGCAGATCAACGCCATTGCGAATGCCACTGCGCACCGATTTGACCGGGCTGTCTTTCAAATCGATATTGTGCACACTGGTGCGCAATTGCACGTCGCTAAGGTCCAGTACCAGACGCTCGGGGTTGGACAGCAACATGATCTTGTGCCGCGCCGGGCCGCTCAAGTCCAGCACTAGCTTGGTATGATCAGGCGCGCGCCAGACACGAACACCTTGCACGCTGACCGCAGCCTGCACTGCATTGGCCAGCAGCAAGACCAGCAGCGCGCTGCCAATCAATAGAGGGTGGGGAAATTTGGTCATTTATAGTTTCGTAATGCAGCGACCAAGCTGTCGCCTGTGGTGGAATTGCTATGATAAACAAGATAACGACTTTTTTCCGCTACTTGTAACTCAAAAGTCACATCTTCCGGTGGCAAGAATTTGGCGCCGCGCTCAGGCCACTCGATTAGGCACACTGCCTGTTGATCAAAATAATCGCGAATACCTAGCAACTCCAGCTCCTCTGGATCGCTCAAGCGGTACAAATCAAAATGATGCACCGTGAAGCGCGCCAATTTATAGCTCTCCACTAGTGTATAAGTCGGGCTCTTAACCGCGCCTGAATAGCCAAGTGAGCGCAAGATACCACGCACCAAGGATGTTTTACCGCTGCCTAACTGGCCGCGAAGGTGAATGCAGGTGTTTGCTTTGACTGTCGCCGCTAATACTTTAGCGATGGCAAGCGTTGCTTGCTCGTCGGCCAGAAACAGTTTGTTGTTGGACGAGCCTTGCGCCCCGCTCGCGCTCATTGATTATTTAGACACAAGCGCAAGTGTGGCAATAGATCGGTTGCCGCCAAACCCACCTGCCCTTCGTCGGCGGCCGCCAAGTCGGCACTGTAAGCGTGCAGGCAGGCACCGAGGCGCGCCGCATCGCCCGGACAGAGGTGTTGTGCCAACAAGGCGGCAATCACGCCGGTCAGCACATCTCCCATGCCGCCGCTGGCCATGCCCGGGTTGCCATAGGCGCAAACGCTAGTGGCCGCTTCATTGTCACAAATCAGCGTGCCGGCGCCTTTAAGTAGTGCGGTGCCACCGTACCGATGCTGCAAGTCACGCACGCTGCGATAGCGATCGCTTTGAATCTCCACGGTTGACTGCCCCTGCAAACGTCCCGCCTCGCCGGGGTGCGGTGTAAGCACCCAATTTTTCCTTCTTATGGGTTGTTTTGCCGCGAGCTCGCTCAACATATTCAGCGCATCGGCATCGACCACTAAGGGCAATTCGGTTTGCAGTACTCGCTGCAGCAATTGCTCCGACCAGGGACCGTGTCCAAGCCCCGGACCAATCGCCACCACGCTGGCACTCTGCAGCAATGCTTGTAAATCATGCCCCGATTTAACGCCATGTACCATTAGTTCCGGGCAGCGACTAACGAATGCAGGTACGTGCTGTGGTTGCGTCGCGACTGACACCAGACCTGCGCCGCAACGCTGCGCGGCACTCCCGGCCATTAGCGCCGCGCCGGCCATACCGTGGTCACCACCAACTACCAGCACGTGACCAAAGTGGCCTTTATGGTCATCCGCAGCACGCACCGGCAGCTTCGCCAACGATTGGTTTAAGTTCAGACAACGCGCAGAGGGTGGCAGTTTTTGCAACACTTCGTCTGGCACTTGCAGATCGGCGAAATGCAGCGCACCGATCAAGGCGGGAGCGCGCCCGGTCAACAGGCCTTGCTTCATGGCGATAAAAGTTACGGTGCAATCAGCACGCACCGCGCTACCTAGCACGGCGCCACTGTCCGCGCTTAGACCGGAGGGTACGTCCACCGCCAGCACCGGCTCGCCGCTGGCATTTATTTGGGCAATGGCGGCGGCATACGGCTCACGCACTTCGTTATCTAAACCAGTACCTAACAATGCATCGACGATAACACCCGGCTCAATTAGCCGTTGTGCAGCAAACTGCTGCATGGGTACTTTGTTCTGATCGGCAAACTCATACGCCCTGCGCGCATCACCACGCAGTTTATCCAGCGTGCCGACTAGCTCAATTTGAACCGGAAGGCCTGCTTGCTGCGCCAGCGCGGCGATAATAAAACCGTCACCGGCGTTATTTCCAGCGCCACAAAATACGGTTACGCTTTGCGCTTCGGGCCAGCGCTGGCGCAACACCTCGAAACAGGCTTTGCCGGCTCGTTTCATCAGCACAATACCGGGAATACCACACTCTTCAATCGCAATACGATCAAACTCGCGCACTTGCGCGGCGCTATACAAGCGGGAGGGAAAAAGCCACTGTGGGAACGTAATGCGTGCCATGCGTGCGATGAAGTGCGCAGAGTGTCGGGTAATCTGGCAGAATTATACGCAAAGCCCAGTTAAAAACGTTAACTATTCATGCCCAGCAATCACTTTGAATCAGACGAGCTGCATACATTGGTGCAGCATATCAAAATCTGGGGGCGGGAGCTGGGCTTTCAGCAGGTGGGGATTACCGACACCGATTTGCAACAGCACGAAGAGCGGCTACAGCAGTGGCTGCGCGCGCGCTATCACGGCAGCATGCAATACATGCAGGCGCACGGTAGCAAGCGCAGCCGCCCGGCCGAGCTGATCGAAGGTACGCTGCGCGTCATTTCGGTGCGCCTCGACTATTTGCCGGCCGACACGGACGCCTTGCAGGTTCTCGACAATCCGCAGCAGGCATTTATTTCACGCTACGCACTGGGGCGCGATTACCACAAACTGATGCGCAAACGCCTCGCCACGCTGGCACAAAAAATTAAAAACTTCACTACCGCCAACCACAACTATCGCGCCTTTGTTGATAGCGCGCCGGTGTTAGAGCGAGCACTGGCGGAGAAAGCCGGGCTTGGCTGGATTGGCAAAAACACCTTGTTGCTTAACCGCAAAGCTGGCTCGTGGTTTTTTCTGGGAGAGATTTATACCGACCTGCCGCTCCCCGTTGACGCGCCGCACGCCAGCAAACACTGTGGCAGTTGTCATGCTTGCATCGACATTTGTCCCACAA
>JBPCXM010000037.1:0-3264 GCA_051008535.1 Pseudomonadales bacterium
CCATTTACCTCGTTACCCCGCCCGTGTTGACGGCGATGGGGCAACGAGGCTTTATATCGAATTGTAGATAGGCCTAGGGGACAATCTGACCGCGAATTTCACCGGCTTGGTTTGCATCGGAATGTACATTGAAATACATCTCACCTGCCCCTGCAGCAGTGAATTGCTCTGGCGTAATGGTGTTGTCACCAGGGGTTCTCCAGATAGCAACATTGCCTGGATCTCGTTCAAGACCTAATACCACACACTGCCATTTTCCCCGGCAGCCGCCTGGTGAATATGAGCCGCTGTGGCTTCGTCGAGACCGCTGACAATCACTGTTGCCCAAATACCATAGCTGGACTCATGCAACGTCACCACTCCCTCGCCTGTGGCACTCGTAGATACGGGCGGTACTTCCTGATCACCACTTAAGCTTGTGCGAATAACACTCACACCGGCAGGGACGATTTGCCCGCGCACTTCACCATCGGCATTTGCCACTGTGTGTACGTTAACGTACATTTCGCCGCGCAAGAGCGCCGTGGTTTGATCCGCCGTCAATATCGTGTCTGCCGGTACATTGAATACATTCGCAGTTGCGCCGGCCTCCAGCCCAACCACAACGCCGCCACTCATTCCGGCAAATCCCTGATGTATGTGCGCGGCACTGGCATCGCCACTTAAGCCCGATGCCGAGACGCTACCGCTGAGGCCGTTGTTAGAAGGGTCGAACGATAGGTTAGCCTCTCCCGTGGCTCCGTCTGCCGTGACCGGAGGTACCTGTTCGGCTGGGCTCAAAGAAAAAACGAGATCGGCAATGGCGCCACCGTCTGTGCCGCCACCGTCTGTGCTGCCACCGTCGGTACCCCCACTATCGGTCGAACCACCGTCTGTGGTCGACGAGTCAGTGCCCTCATCTGGGTCATCATCGTCACTGCTACAACCACCAAGAAATCCAACAACGGCCGCCATCAGAATGACGGTTGCCCATGACAGTTTCGACTGTTTGCGTGTTTTCATCGTAACCCAGCTCCATTGACGGATCTTATCCGCCGGTTTGTCGTTAGAAATTGATCGGTAAAGATCCAGCCAGTGAAGTATCCACAACACTCACTCCACTATACGTCGCTAACGAACGTGTGAGCCCAAATGAACAATTATTACCGAGGTGTCAGATACTGACTAACGACGTGAAGCCCTCCCTGGCCCTCACGGATAGGCCAATTAGTGGCGGAGTTTCTTGATTAGCTGCAATTGCGCTGATGCTTCAGCCAATTGAGCTTGTATGGCAGAGTAATCGATTTCGCCCACCTTACCCGATAAGGCGGCTTCAGCTTCTTCCTTGGCTTTGACGGCGGCTGCTTCGTCTAATTCGTCCACACGAAGTGCAGTATCGGCCAGAATCGTTACGACGTGGGGTTGAACTTCCAGAATACCTCCGGAAACATAGATGTTTAAGTTTTCGGTTTCGCCGGGTGCTCTGACGTGTACTTCGCCGGGGCGAATGCGTGAAATGAAGGGAGTATGCCCTGGAGCGATACCCACTTCGCCCATTTCGGCAGAAGCAACCACCATCTCAGCGTCACCACTGAATATTTCCTTTTCTGCGCTGACGATGTCCACATGCAAGTTGGCCATGACTAAGTCGCCATCTTCTTGCCGTTTTCAACGGCTTCATCAATGGTACCCACCATGTAGAAGGCTTGCTCTGGCAGATGGTCATACTCACCTGCAACGATGCCTTGGAAGGCCGCGATGGTGTCTTTCAATGAAACGTACTTACCCGTTGCACCGGTAAATACTTCCGCCACAAAAAACGGTTGAGACAAGAAACGCTGCACTTTACGCGCACGAGAAACCACCTGCTTGTCTTCCTCGGAAAGTTCGTCCATGCCGAGAATCGCGATGATATCTTTCAATTCCTTATACCGTTGCAGCGTGTTCTGAACCGCGCGAGCTGTTTCGTAATGCTCATCACCAATAACCAGCGGATCGAGCTGACGGGAGGTGGAATCAAGTGGATCTACCGCAGGATAGATACCGAGCTCTGCAATGTTTCGTGACAGTACAACGGTTGCGTCCAAATGAGCAAAAGTGGTTGCAGGTGATGGATCGGTCAAATCATCTGCTGGTACGTATACCGCCTGAATTGACGTAATTGAACCAGTCTTGGTCGAAGTAATACGTTCCTGGAGCGCGCCCATTTCTTGTGCCAGTGTTGGCTGGTAGCCCACGGCCGAAGGCATACGGCCAAGCAGTGCCGACACTTCAGTTCCGGCCAAGGTGTATCGATAGATGTTATCAATAAACATCAGTACGTCACGGCCCTCATCACGGAAAAATTCCGCCATGGTCAATCCAGTTAAGCCCACGCGCAAACGGTTACCCGGTGGCTCATTCATCTGCCCATAAACCAGAGATACCTTGTTCAGTACGTCCGATTCTTTCATTTCGTGATAGAAATCGTTCCCTTCGCGAGTACGCTCACCCACTCCTGCAAACACCGAAAATCCAGAGTGTTCAATCGCGATGTTACGAATCAATTCCATCATATTCACTGTTTTGCCCACACCTGCACCGCCGAACAGTCCAACTTTTCCGCCTTTGGCGAACGGACAGAGCAGGTCGATAACCTTTATACCAGTTTCAAGCAGCTCCGTTGATCCGGATTGCTCTGCGTAAGTGGGCGGATCGCGGTGAATCGGCATACGCTCATCCGTTGCAATAGGGCCGGCTTCATCGATCGGTCGACCGAGCACATCCATAATGCGTCCGAGCGTCGCTTCCCCGACTGGCACTGAGATAGGCGCCCCGGTATTCACCACGTTACTGCCTCGACGCAGGCCTTCGGATGAACCCATCGCAATGGTTCGCACCACACCGTCACCCAACTGCCCCTGAACCTCTAGCGTGGTTTCAGTGCCATCGATGGTAAGTGCATCGTAGGTCTTAGGCACTGCATCACGTGGAAATTCCACGTCGACAACAGCGCCGATTACTTCAACAATAGTTCCAGAACTCATAGTTTCGTTCCCAGATAACTTTAATTAATTAGTTCGATTAAACTGCCGCGGCGCCACCAACGATTTCGGAGATTTCCTGCGTAATCGCGGCTTGCCGTGCCTTGTTATAGACAAGTTGTAGCTCGTCGATGAGATCGCCTGCATTATCAGAGGCACTCTTCATCGCAATCATTCGCGCTGCCATTTCACACGCTATATTTTCAACAACCGCTTGGTAGACCAAAGACTCCATGTATCGAGTCATCAGATGGTCTACAAC
>JBPCXM010000038.1:0-3165 GCA_051008535.1 Pseudomonadales bacterium
AATATTTTCGAACTTCTCACCCACGAAAGGTGACAACAACAGCGCCTTGATCGGGCTCACTAGAGGTCCTATCCAATTACCCGGTGGTCCTCCTACCATAACGAGAACGCCATTAGGAACTAGAACCTCCCTATTTTTTGACAACGAGTGATTCCCAACATTGTCGACAATCACGTCGTACGTTTGGCCACTTTCGGTATAATCCTCCTGAGTGTAATCGATGACGTGATCTGCGCCGATCGAACGGACCATCTCCAGGTTCCGGGAGCTGCACACACCCGTCACTTCCGTGCCGAATGACTTGGCGATCTGCACAGCGTATGTACCCACGCCACCCGATGCGCCGTTAATCAGTACCTTCTGCCCCGCTTTTATCTGGCCCTTGTCCCGAAGGGCCTGCAGCGCGGTGACTGCTGCCACGGGTATGGCAGCCGCTTGCTCAAATGTGACGTTGGTCGGTTTAGGCACAATTGCCCGCTCGTGATTAACGGCCACGTATTCGGCCAGGGCACCGCTTTTACCGCCAAATACTTCATCTCCCGGCTTAAACAGCTTGACATTTTTGCCAACGGCTTCGACCGTTCCCGCAAAGTCGACACCCATGCTCGTGTCCGTTGGTGCGCCCAGACCGGAAACAAGACGCATGATATACGGCGCGCCTCTCATATAGTGCCAGTCGAGAGGATTGACGGCAGCCGCGTGAACCTTCACCAGTACTTCATTGTCTGCGGCGACCGGTTTTTCAACGTCTTCAAACTTGAGAACATCAGTAGAACCGTAGCAACGATAAACAATGGCTTTCATCGTTGTCGCATCGTTAGCGATTTGAGGCGCTGGCGCGCAGGAAGAGTTGTAGCTCAGCGCAAACGAAAGCGACAACAGTGCCACTGCAATGACCGTAAAGACAAGCCCCGTGATTTTGTAGCGTAGTTTCATTAACCTGTCTCCTTAAATGCGGAATGTGTTTCGAATCTGGTTCAAGTGCGAGGTCATTTATTTGTCATATTTCGAATTGATTATTGCGAAACCAAATCGCAAGGGCTGTAAATCCTGCAGCGAGGATAAGCCCAATGAAAAGGCTTAGGCCATTTTCCATGAGATAATATTGTAGAAATGAACCAATATCAGCGCTGTTAGCGATTTTTTCCAATACGCCAAATGGCAAATGCTCGCCAAAAAAGCCTATTAAATAGCTGCTTTTAAAGAATATCCCTTCCACTATTGGCAACACCAAGAGAGGGATAACCAACAACAAAAAGGGCGAGCGCCTGGCAACGGCAGACACCATCAAAACATAGGCAAAGACCGGTGCGCCCCAAATAAAGCCCATCATCAAACCGACTAACGGCCACAAAAAGAATTTGACCGCGCTAAATTCCCCACTGCTGTATTCGCCGAGTTCATCGAAACCCAGGCTGTGGGCGCCTACGAACAATACCAGCAAAATAATGGAGGTCAGCCAGGCGATAAAAATTGAAATAGCGACAAAGCCGACACAGGCAACCAGTAACTTTGTTACCACATTTTGAGTTTCTGAAACTGGTAACGATTTCCAAAACAGAATGCTTTTGTCTTTTCGATCGCTATGCAAGCACGACAGCAAGTAGTAAATACACGCCAACCATGAAGCGCTGATAAAGAACCCGATAAATTCATATGAGAGAATTTCTTCATGCTGGTTAAATGAGACAGCGCTGTCTTGCGCTGGCCGCGAATTTTTCCTTATCGAATTGGCCACATCAGAATCGTCAGCAGTTCCCAAGTCAATGGGTAGCTCGAACTGGCTCCCATTGCTACTATTTTGCGAATGTGACGAATTGTTTGCCTTACTATCGTCACCAAAATATGTTGTTGCAAGTATGGCCCCAGTAAACGCGATGATTGATAGAGCGCTTATTACTAGCGGCAAGCCGACAATAATATTCCTGTGCTCCCAATACTCTCGTTTAACACCCGCAACGATACTATCCATCATATTTCACCATTTATTCTCGCGAAACCAATGAGTGCTAAGCCATTTTGGCGATAAACAGGTCTACCACACTGGGAATACGCACCTTGCCAAATGGCGCCACTTGATCAGGGCGGACTTTGTCAAAAATCATCACGGTACCTCCCATAATCGTCCTCTCACTTATTGGCATGAGCGTGCGCGCTTGTTCGACATATTCACTTTGCACCTCTACTTCAACAAAGGTTTCAGACATCGAATCCATCGCAGTATCCAGCACCACTTTACCTTGCTTAATAAAAACGAGGTCCGTCAGCAGCTGCTCCACTTCTTCGACCTGGTGAGTGGTTATCACTATGGTTCTGTTTTCATCAAAGTAATCGTTCAGCAATTGCTCATAGAAGCGTTTTCTATAGAGAATATCTAAGCCCAGAGTCGGCTCATCCAACACCAGCAGTTTGGCATCAATGGATATTGAGAGGGCCAAATGGAGCTGGGTCACCATGCCCTTGGATAGGGCTTTAACCTTCTGCCTCGGGTTGATATCTGTTTCATCTAAAAAAGATTGCGCTTTTGCGCGGTCAAATTTTGGGTGTACGCCTTCCATGTACTCCAGGAGTTGCGCAACCTTGATCCAGCTGGGGAGTACCGCCGTGTCGGCTATATATGCAATGTCCTGCAGCAAGCCGATGCGGTCTTTCCGGGGATCTTTGCCGAGTACGTTGAGTTGGCCGTCAAAGGTAGAGAGGCCCAGCAAACAGCGTAGCGCCGTTGTTTTACCCGCACCGTTAGGCCCAATCAGGCCGACGATTCGGCCGGTCGTAACATTGAGTGTAATGTTATCTAACGCTTTAAAATCGCCATAGCGTTTGCTGAGGCTTTTTGCGCTTATGATGGAGTCCATTCTATTTCTCCTTCACTCTAATGAGGCTAATCAGCTCATCGATTGATATATCGAGATGCGTTAAACGAGCGAGTAGTGTCGGCAACTCTTCCGCTATAAACTTCTTACGTTCTTGAGAGCGCAGCTTGTCACTTGCACCTTCGACGACAAACATGCCTCGTCCTCTTTTCATTTCCAGCACACCTTCATCCACTAACTCTTGATAGGCCTTTGCTACGGTTAAATGGTTAATTTGCAACTCTGCCGCGACATGCCTCACCGAAGATATCGACTCGCCTTCTTGAAAAGAACCATTCATGATTTGCGCGGC
>JBPCXM010000039.1:0-5858 GCA_051008535.1 Pseudomonadales bacterium
CCTCCATGTCGCCGACCATTTTGCTGCGCGATGACAAAGTCGATGTGGTGGTAGGCTCACCGGGTGGCTCGAAGATTTTCACTTCTGTCTTTCAGAGCATCATTAACGTGGCGGACTTTGGCATGTCGGCTCAGGAAGCGGTTAGCGCAACCCGCTTCCACCACCAGTTGCTACCGCCAGATCTGGTTACCTTCAGCGTCACCCGCCCGCTGTCGAATGCAACCGTTGAAGCACTGTCAGAACGCGGTTATAACGCAATACCCCACCCGTGGGAATTCGGCGATGTGCAGTTGATCTGGCGCAAGGGTGAGGGTTTCGACACCGGCGCCGACCCGCGTGGGCGAGGGGTGGCTAGAGAGTTGCAATAGCGCTGCTAAACTGCGCGTTTGCAGCGGGCATTCTACTATTATTTGTGCGAAATAAGTGGGCGCCTAAGCGCCCGTTTTTTACTATACCAACACTAACCGTTAAAAATCCAAATTTAGACGCAGGTAGTAGAAACCACCGCCAAAGCCGCTGGGTGAGAATTGGCTGTACTGGTTGCCAACACCACTCGCAGCGCCCGGATTCTCGTCTGGGAATTCGTCCAGCAAATTCTGAGCGCCGACTGTCACAGTGTATTTTTCGTTGAAGGTGTAAGCCACTTCTGCGTCGACAATGTATTCATCACCATAGGTAAGATCATCTTCCGAGTCGAAGAATTCATCGTAGTAGCTGGCGCGGATCATAAAGCGCCAGGCGTCCATGTTATGCGTCGCCGACACGTTCCAGCGCGTTTCTGGTAAACCTTCTTCCAGTTCTTTGATGCGGGTTTCTTCTACGATCTCTGGGCTGAAGCTGTCCACTTCGGTTTCAGTGTTGTTATAGGCCAAACTAAAATCAGTGTTGCCACCAAGCATCGAGGTGCCCCATGTTGCAACAACATCGAAACCCGAGGTAGTCGTGTCGAAGTCGTTGGTAAAGAAGCGGAAGGCCGCTAGGTTACCAGCGCTGGTAACGCCTGAATCAATCAATAGTTGGACTTCTTCCTCAGTCAGGGTGAAGTTCTGGGAGGGCGCGATGCGGTCGGTCAACTCAATATTGAAGTAGTCAACCGTGACTGACACTTCACCTAATTGCAGAATGATGCCAGCAGTCCAGTTAACGGATTCTTCCGGCTCCAATTGTTGTCCGCCTTTCAGTACCGACGCAGGATTAGTTGGTGGTACGAAACCATTGTTGACCAGATCATTGGTCACTGAGTCAAACTCAGTCGAAACGTTAAACGCATTCGACTGGCCCGGTGTCGGCGCGCGGAAACCGGTGCTGTAGGAGCCGCGCACCGAAATATTGTCGGTGAATGCAAAATTAGTGGCAATCTTGCCGTTAGTTGTCGTGCCGAAGTCATTGAAGTCTTCCCAACGCAGGGCTAAGCCTACCAGCCATGCTTCGGTGATATTGGCCTCAAGGTCGGCATAGAAGGCGATATTGGTACGATCCCACTCGCCTCCCGCCAGGTTACTGAAACCCGCGAAGCCGTTAGACGCGGCGCTGAAACCTTGGCCGGCCAATGGGCCGATTTCGAAAGACGCAGGATCACCCACAGTAATCTCAAACTCCTCGTTGCGCCATTCGAAACCACCGGCCACGTTAAGATCGGAGGCGAAGCCCACATCAAAGCCTTTCGATATGTCAATGTTCAGGGTTTTGTCTAACTGTGTGTAAGCGCCTGGATCGAACTCAGTCGGCGTGTTTGGCCCGAGGGAGGCATTAACGGTATTGCGAATAAAAAAGTCAGCCTCATGGCGGCCGGCACCCAGACTGACATCCCAGTTCCAACCTAGATTAACACCCCTAACACCGGCAACACCGGCAACATCAGTTGTCTTGCCGCCGAATCTGGGTGTGAAGCCACCAGGGAATAGCTCGTTAAAGACGAAACAATTTCATCGTCGATTAGGGACTGCAGTCCAGCAGCGTCACCCACCGGTACGACGGGACAATTACCGGTCATATCTTCAGTTAAGTCGCCAACCAAGCGAGTGGCACCACCATCATTGCTAAATACGGCACCCCGGGTATCTGGGTTACGGAAATAGAAACCGCCCTCTACTTCTTTAGATGCATAGTTACCATGGGCATAGGCTTGCTTCTCGTCACCCAAATCAAGACCAAAGTTTCCCATTAATTTGAGATCGTCGAAAATTTCGGGCTGACCCCACACTTGCGCTGGATTAGCCACAGCAGTATTACCGTTGGCAATCAAGGTGGCGGCATCGTCACGCTGCACACTCCGGTCGGTCGGGTCGGTGTTGCCGTATTCAAAGCTGAAGTTGGCAAAGCCCTCACTGGTCAGCGGCAAACCAATGTTTCCGGCGTAGGTCACCTGCTGACCGTCGTCTTCATAAAACTCCCCGTATTTGATTTCAAAAGAAGCGCCTTCGGCATCGTCTTTCAAAATAAAGTTCATCACACCGGCAATGGCATCAGAACCGTATTGGGCTGCAGCTCCGTCGCGGAGAACCTCCACCTGTTTCAGTGCGATGGAGGGAATAGGTGAAATATCAGCACCCTGGGCACCGTCGGACACGCCATTACCCAGCCAATAGATCACCGCGGCACGATGACGGCGCTTGTTATTGACCAAAACCAGTGTATGGTCCGGCGCAAGACCGCGCATATTAGCGGGGCGCACCACAGTAGAGGCATCAGAAATCGGCTGAGTATTGACATTGTAAGAGGGCACAACGTTGCGCAGCAGGTTGCTCAAATCAGTGTCGCCCTGGTTCGCAATATCCTGCCCGCTAATCACATCGATGGGGGCCGGTGAATCAAACACGGAACGCGGCGCCGCCCGTGAACCAGTAATTACCACCTCCTCTAGCAGCGGCTCTTCTTGTGCTACCGCTTGGCCACTAGCCACAGTGAGCGCGATTTGCGCGGAAACTGCCAAAGCGAGCGGTTTGGGAACAAAAGTTTTCATAGTCTTCCTCATAGCGTTATTAAAATAGTTATTCGACGAAGCGACTCCCTATTCAATTTGCAACCAGTCCTGGTAATGCTGAAGCCCGACGAAGTCTGTCACTGGCACTTATGCTGCATAGTTAATGTAAACTAACAAGAGTTTGTCGTATCGGTCAATTGTTGATTGAAAAAAAATATCTATTTAGTATTATTTTTAACCAAAATGGACAAAAAAAGCGCTGATTTGTGCGCTAAAGAGGACAAGCTGTAATTTACGCTTAGCCACGAAGGCTAAATCCGCTGAATCCTATTAGAATATGCTGCCAATTTGGACCTCCACCGACAATCCCCGGAGAGAACAGCCATGCGTTTCAAATCATTGCTAAAGTTTTTATTTATTGTGGCAGGCCTGGCACTGATGTCTGCTACGCAGGCCGCTGAAGAAAGCGACGCGCCATCCGCATTAGAGCTTGCCATTGCCGGCGATCATCGCAGCGCAGATGACAAGGCGCGCGACCAATATCGTAAACCGTTACAGACGCTTAAGTTCCTCGGTTTTCACCCCGACATGACTGTTGTCGAAATTTGGCCAGGCAGTGGCTGGTACACCCAGATTCTGGCGGCCGCGCTGAAGGATAACGGCAAGCTCTATGCTGCGCAGTTTAACTCCAACGGTGCTTACGGCTTTCAACGCCGAGCCAACGGCAAACTATTAAGCTTGTTGGGTGAAAAACCGGATATCTATCGCGACGTAACAGTCACTACGCTGGATTTTCCGTACCAGCTTGAAATTGCACCGCGCGAATCGGCAGACATGGTCGTCACATTCCGCAATGTGCATAACTGGGTGATGAAACTGTTTGGCAGTGGCGTCCATGCACATTTGGGCTTTCAAGCGATGTACGATGCATTAAAACCGGGGGGTATATTGGGAATTGTTGATCACCACTGGCCTGACCCCAAAACCGAAGACCCTATTTCAAAGAATGGTTACGTCTCGATTGAACGTACCGTTGCGCTGGCGGAAGCTGCCGGATTTGAACTAGCGGATCAATCGGAGATTTTGGCCAATCCGCTTGATACCAAAGATTATCCTGAAGGCGTGTGGACTTTACCTCCCAGCTTTGCGCTGGGTGATGCAAGTAAGGACAAATATACTGAAATTGGCGAATCTGATCGCTTTTTGTTGAAGTTTGTAAAGCCGGAGAAATAAGTAGAGCCAGATCCGAATGACCGGAACAGACCTTTGAAATTGGAGCTGGCGAGAGGAGTCGAACCCCCGACCGGCTGATTACAAATCAGCTGCTCTACCAACTGAGCTACGCCAGCTTGAACTTTAAATCGTGCCCGCCATCCCTTGGCGTGACTTCGATATTTCGAATTAACACTGGCCCCAACTTCCATGCCGGGGCGTTCGGCAAGCTGCGAATTTCTGTCGACATTCGGTCTTGCCTAACCCAACTGAGCTACGCCAGCTTAGCGCTATCTATTTCCAAATAGGCTCGGCATTCTATTCCAACTCTTTTACCGAGGCAATCAGCTTGCAGTAATTCTGCCTTTGTTGCCATTTGCCCAGTTCACGTTGTAGCTTTTGCCATTGGTTGGCTTCCAGTTTGTTGTATTCGTCGACCTGTAAGACTGCCCACAATTCTTCGGCACTGCGAACGACAGATTTGATTTTTACCGCGTAGCCGTCTTCGAGTCGCGCGCGCTGTACTTTGCGGGCCGACTTTTCATCGGGGAAAAAGCCAAGCGAAATGCCATTTTCCAATTTTCCCTCGCCAATAATAAAACTGTCGATTTGGCTAGCTTGCAGCTCGCGTAATAACCGCAGCGCGGCTTTACGTGACATCTGCGGTTCGATATATACCCAGTAGTCAGGCGCGACAGGAGTTGCCAATGCTTTCAGCTGCAAATCAACGTCCAGCGCCAGCAGACGCTGTTGCAACGTTCGTGCGCTGCTTTCATCTTCAAACGGACCCAGCATCCAGCAGGTTGCCGCAGAGTTATTGTTCATGTTCGCGTCGGTCGATTGTGCAGTGCTCGGCTCGCCTTCCTTGAATTCCTGAATGACTTGACGTGGTTTTGGTGGTGATTTTTTAGTATCGCGTTTTCCAGCAAACGCCTGACGCAGATCAGGTGCGTGCGGCGACATGACCAAATTCCACCCCGCATACGCTATGTTTAACGTGAGAAAAAGAAAAAACAGCACTTTCATTGTTGTTCGCCGATCGGACTACAGATTAATTCAAGGTACAGCATATTGTAGTCCTTCAAGAACAATATCAGGCGCCTCAATGATGGTCTCTTGCAATACCGGTTGTAGCAGAGGCACCAACAGTGCCGCATCACCACCGCTAATGACACACTGGACCTCAGCACCTAGCCGCTGATTAGCATGCAACAACACTTCATGGATTGCACCAACTAGCATGAACTTGCTGCCATTATGCACACAGCTTGGTGTGTCTGTGCCCAATTGCAACTCTCCGCTGTGTGGTTGTTTACTGAAGATGACCTTATCGGTATGCTGGCGAAGCGCACTCTGTTGCAAACGTATTCCCGGCATAATAAGACCACCGAGATGCTTACCGTTTGTGGCAACAACGTCGAGCGTGAGCGCGGTGCCACAGTCAATAACGCAGATATTGCGGGGATGGCGGTTAAAAGCCGCCAGCATCGCCAGCCAGCGATCAACGCCCATACTTTCGGGCTGATCGTAACTATTGATGACGCCCGCACCAGCGGCTTGTGTTTGCGCGAACTGCATGCTCAACCTGCGTGCCGCCGCCCATTCTCGCAAACGTTGGTTTAGCGATTCGGCGGCAACACTGCCGACCCGGGCGCGCACGCAATGAGCAGAATCGAGCATGCTGTCGAGTTCTGAATCGGTTGGTAAAGACGCCGCGCTATGC